>JBKJZU010000521.1:0-6367 GCA_046715015.1 Micropepsaceae bacterium | reverse complement strand
GCCGCCTGTGCTTCTGTGGGTCGAGTCGCCATGCGCTATGTATGCGTCAGCCCCGTATGATCGCGTCAAGAGGCCGCCGCGGCGACGGGCCGGGCGACGCGGCACGACCAAGCCGGAAGAACATCTGCACCGTCTCGCTGTCCGCCGCGCCGACAGCGCGCTTGTGCTCGGCAAGGACGGGCAGCATCTCCGGAAATTCCTGCAGCGCCTGACTGAGCGGATGCATCGCGAGGCCTAGTTCCGTCGCCTTCAAGTTCGCGCGCACATAAGCAGCACCCGCCGCCAGCTGCGCGCGCCGATCGTTCGCTTCAGTCACGATCCACCCGAACGCCTTCACCGCCAGCTGCGGATCGATGAACGTCAGCGCTTGGTTGCGCCCGAACGGCTCCATCGCGTTCTGCTGGGTGAACAGACCAAGCTTGTTCGTCCACCAGAAGAACGGCCCGTGCATGGAAAGCCCGTCCCGATGCTTCGCGATCTCAGGCCCCGTGATGCGAAACACGTCGACGCTCTCTTTATAGGTGGCGTCCTTTTTCACCTCGATGTCCCACGCGCGCTTCGCGATGGCGGCCAACTGCGCGATCTGTTGTGCATTCACCGTCCATCCGAACCTCACCGGCAGCGTTTGCGCTGAGCTGATCATTAATCCGGCCTGCGCCAAAAGCGTGGCCTCACCCGGATCGACCGCCGTCCCGTCGAACGCGTTGCGGTTCGTTCGCCGTTTCAGCACCTGCGCGAACACCGGATCACGCGACACAGCAGCGTCGGGCACGAATGCGACACGGCAGACGGGTTGCTCGCCCACCGCGTTTTCGGGCCAATCGCCCCCAGGAAACGTTGAAACCTCGGCTCGCAATCCTTGCTCCGCCGCCGCCATCCGCAGCAATTCCAAGAACGCGCCGCACCCGATCGTGATTTGGCGCGCGTACGGATCCGTCTCCGGCAACAAACGCGCTCGATCGCAGTAGAACGTCGCGGCGCCGGGCTCCTTCAAATCAACGATCCATGGTTGCTTGTTGTGCGGGTTCGGTGCGAGCAACGCGTACGACAGAGCCCGCACGCGCGGATCCCGCACGTTGGGCGCGGGCCCTCGCCAAGCCTCCACCGCCGCCTCCGGCATCGGATCGCATTGCGTGAGGCCATAGCCGCCCGCCGCTAAAATCACCGCCGAGGTTCCGGCGACACGAAGAAACGTTCTGCGCGTGGTCATGTCAGTCTCCTTACATCATTGCCGTCGCAACAAGCCCGCCCATCAGGAGGGCCAACCCGAGCGCCGAGAAAACAAAGAACCGCGGCCCCTTCCCGTCCGCCTGCGTGCGCGCGAGCGACACGCCGCACATCAAAAGCCAACCGAGCCAAGCGGCCGACACAGGTGCGGACAGAAACCCGATCGCTTCGAACGGCCCGCCCAGTTGTTCGAACGCGCTGACCGTGATCAGCACGCCCAACACGAAGCCCACCAAACCATAGGGCCACGCAAACAGGGGTGCACGGAACATCGCCAGCGAAATCAGCATCGTCCAAGCGCCTTGCGCCAGAAAGCCCAGATGCTCACCCACCACCATGCCGGCGTACCGATTGAGCAACCCCTCGAGCAGCGCGATGACGTTGCGCATCTCCGCGGTTTCCGCGCCCGACATCTGTTCTGCCAGAAACGGCACCGCGATCGGCCAACGCATGAAGCCCATCATCTGGAATGCTCCAGCGAGCACGCCCGCAACCAGCGCTGCAGTCAACAGCGTGCTGCCGGTTTTGCCGAAGCTTTGATGGAACAGCACGGCAAGCATAATCTGCGTCAGCCCCGACAGCCCCATCATGTAGTAAGCCGGCACGATCATCCCCTGGTTTTGGTGAAACAGAGCCAGCCGGGCCTCAGACGGCGCCCGCAATATCTCTGGAAACGAAAACACATCGGCCAGGATCAGGAATCCCACCGACAGCAACCCGACGTGTACGAGCGCCACCGCAAAGGCCGTGCCGTATTCCCGCGTCCGATCCATCGATCATCTCCGATATATTCCAGAGAATATAATATGCATTCCAGAGAATATAGTCAAGCACCCCTGGATTTATGCCGTCTTGCGGAACAATAGGCGGCGGCGCTACACCCTTCTCCCATGTCCAAGGATTTCATCGGCTACCAGGCGCTTGTGGACAAAGCGCTGAGGGGCGTAGTGCGCGACGCGCTGACCCATACCGCCAAAGGCGGTATCATGGGCGCGCACCACTTCAATATCGTGTTCGCGACCGCAATGGACGGCGTGGAACTGCCCGATTTCCTCCGCGAAAAATACCCGGAGGCGATGAAGATCGTCCTGCAGAACCAGTACGCCAACCTGACCGTCGGCCCCGACACGTTTGAAGTAACGCTGACGTTCAACAAGATACCGGCGACCATCGTAGTGCCGTACGCAGCCGTGATCGCGTTCGAAGATCCCTCGCAGAAATTTCAACTGGGCTTTCAGATGGCGATGCCAACGCCGAAGGCGGGCTTGCCCGCGCCGAAGGAAGAGCCCGCCGCAGACGAGCCGGAAAAAACGGAACCCGCCCCCAAACCGGAAACCGGCGAGGTCGTGAGCCTCGACAAGTTCCGCAAGAAGTGACCTTGAGACAATGAGCACGCGCAACGAAACCGACACGTTCGGCCCCATCGCCGTACCCACGAACAAGTATTGGGGGGCGCAAACGCAACGCTCGCTCGAGAACTTCAAGATCAGCGGCGAGCGCATGCCGACCGCGCTGGTACACGCGTTCGGGATCGTAAAGAAAGCGGCCGCCATCGCGAACGTCGGCCTGAAAGACCTGGATGGGAAACTCGGCGACGCGATCGCGAAAGCGGCGGACGAAGTGATCGCGGGCAAGCTCGACGACCACTTCCCGCTCGTCGTTTGGCAGACCGGCTCCGGCACGCAAACGAACATGAACGCGAACGAGGTGATCTCGAACCGTGCCATCGAAATACTCGGTGGCGAGATAGGTTCGAAGAAGCCGGTGCATCCGAACGATCACGTCAACCGCGGCCAATCGTCGAACGACTGCTTCCCAACCGCGATGCACATCGCAACTGTGCTCGAAATTCACCGTCGCTTGATGCCGGGCCTGCGCCGGCTGCACGGCGCGCTGCTGTCGAAGACGCACGACTTTGCGAAAATCATCAAGATCGGCCGCACGCATCTGCAAGACGCGACGCCGATCACTCTGGGTCAGGAATTCTCCGGCTACGCCCGCCAAGTCGAACTCGGCATCGAGCGCGTGGTGACGGCTCTGCCCCGCCTTTATCCGCTAGCCCAAGGCGGCACCGCGGTCGGCACCGGGCTTAACGCATTGCCCGGCTTCGCCGAGCGCTTCGCCGACGAAGTCTCGAAAATCACCGGCTATCCGTTCACGAGCGCCACGAACAAATTCGAAGCGCTCGCGGCCCACGACGCCTTGGTCGAGTTCTCAGGCGTGCTGAATACGCTCGCGACATCGCTGTTCAAAATCGCCAACGACATCCGCTTGTTGGGCTCAGGCCCACGCTCGGGCCTCGGCGAATTGATTCTGCCTGAGAACGAGCCCGGCTCGTCCATCATGCCGGGCAAAGTCAACCCGACGCAGGCCGAGGCGCTGACCATGGCGTGTGCGCAAGTCATGGGCAACAACGTTGCCGTGACGATTGCCGGCAGCCAAGGACATATGGAGCTCAACGTCTTCAAGCCGGTGATCATTCACAACGTGCTGCAGTCGATCCGCTTGGTCGGCGACGCGGCCGTCAGTTTCACGGACCATTGCGTCGTCGGCATCGAGCCGAACCTGAAGCACATCGACGAGCTGATGCGCCGCTCGCTGATGCTGGTCACCGCGCTCGCCCCGAAAGTCGGCTACGACAACGCCGCCAAGATCGCAAAGACCGCCCACAAGAACGGCACGACGCTCAAGGAAGAGGCCGTCAAAACCGGCCTTATCACCGGCGAAGAATTCGACCGCATCGTCCGTCCCGAGGACATGATCGGTCCGAAGCTGAAAACTTAAGCGCGGAACAATCCCGTCATGGCGCGGACTTGCGCGCTATCCGGAAACACCGTGCGCTCCACGAACGCACCCGGAATACCGAGGTGATCGATGAGCGCACCCTTCATGAGCGCCCGCAGATCGGTCGTCGGCTTTAGATCGCGGCCTTCGTAGAGGTTCGCGCGCGCAAGGCCTGGCCAATCGGCGACCACGCGTCCGCCCGCGACCGCTCCGCCCAGTAAGAACGCCGCGCCTCCGTTGCCGTGATCGGAACCGGCAGTGCCGTTCATTGCCACAGTGCGGCCGAACTCTGTGACGATCAAAACGGCCGTCTGTTTCCAGCGATCGCCGAGCCCCGTCGCAAGGGCCTCCATCCCCCTATCAAGTGCCAGCAAATTGCGATTGAGCACACCGTACGGACCGACCTGATTGGCATGGGTGTCCCAACCGGTGGACTCGACCATGGCGACACAAGGGCCCGAAGGCTCAGACAAGAACTTCGCCGCAGCGCTCATCAAGGTCGCGAGATCGTTCGCCGCACCGTCGCGGCCGGCGCCGGCCATCCCAGTGACACCGTTCGCCTGCGCGGCGCCGTCAAGCGCTTTGGCCAACTTCGGATCCGTTTCGCGGTAGAGCCGCCCGAGCCGCGCAATCAAATCCGCCCGTGGCGCGGGCAAGATCGACGGCGACCATGACGTAACCGGTGCCGGACCACGCAGCATCAGCGGCATGGCCGGCGCGAGCGCAACGCCGAACTCGCGCCGCGAACCGCGCAGAGGCCCAGGCAAGGCCGTGAGTGCGCGATTCAACCAACCGTCCGCGAGCCCGAACGGCTTTGCCGATCCGTTCTCGAGAAGGTTCTGCCCGTCGAAATGCGACCGTTCGCGATAAGGCGATGCGATCGCATGGAACACCAGCAATTCGCCGCCCGCATAACGGCGGCCGAAGCCCGCAAGTGCCGGATGAAGCCCGAAAAATCCATCGAGCTTCAGCGCGCCGTCTCTCTCGCCTGGGCGAGGCACGGCCAACCCCGTGCGCGCGCTTGTGTAGTTCGGGTCACCGAACGCGGGGACCGCGGACAGTCCGTCCATCGCGCCGCGCAACAACACCACCACGAAGCGCTTATCCGTTTCACCGGCCGCGAACGCGACCCGCGCTTGACCTGCAATCAACGTGCTTGTGGCCGAAGCCAGAAAAATTCTGCGATCGATCATAGCGGTCACCGGCGTTGGAACTCCGGACTGGCGAGGAAAATGGCAAGGCCCTGCGCGGGGCTCTCGGCCGCGCCGATGGCCGATTGTGTGTTCGCCGAAAGCTGCGGGCCGAGCGCGCGCGCCGCTATGTCCATCGGATCGAGATTGGCGGCGGCCAAACCCTTCGACAGTGCGTCCGCCCATTCGAGGCGCTTCCAAATCGCATCCGCGCTGATCCAGTGGTCTTCCGTGTCCGGCCAACCGTCCGGCGCCGAGGCCCAAAACGGCCGCTGACCCATGCGGTCGAGCAAAGCCACCAGCTTCTGACCGTCCAACTTCGGCGCGCCCAGGGCACGGATCGTCGAGATCAAGAGTTCTTCCGGCGACTTGAACTTCCGCGGCTGCGGCGCCCACGCTTCCGGCACATCGACAATGGCCGCTGCGGTAGCAGCCAAATCGCCATTGCTGGCGCGAAACGCGCGCGCGATGGCCGCAACAGCGCTGGGCGGCGGCATGTCAGAAATGAAATGACGCGCAAGCTTGGTCGCCAGATGCTCGGCCGTCGCCGGATGCGCCGCCAAATCGCGCAGTGCCGTCTCGCCTTGCGCTTCGCCTTGCTGACTATAGGTCTTGCCCAGGAGCGAGTGCGCACCCGGCTCATGCGCAGCGCCGAGAAAGCGAAACTTGCCCGGCGTGCCGTTCGACTGATTGGGCCCATAATAGCCCCAGCCGGTGATGATCTTGGCCAGCGACGTCACGTCGGCCTGCGTGTAGCCGCCGCGAACGCCAAGCGTGTGCAACTCCAAAACCTCACGCGCGAGATTTTCGTTCAAACCCTTCATCAAGTTCCGCAGATATTCCGGAAGGATCCCGGGGTTCTTGGCCAGATACGAGTTGGGACCGATCGAAATGTAGTTGTCGAGGTAGAGCAGCATCGCCGCATGCCGGCATGAAGCGAGCAGCATGTCGGCGAAGTTACCGCAGACATAGGGTCTGATCGCATCGCGTTCGAACACCGGCGCCAACACGATCACCGATGGCTTGGCCGCCGACACCGTGAAGTGATTGCTCCAGAATCTGACCAACCGTTCGAAGAACGGCCGCTCACTTGTCTCCGCGACCGCAATGCGCGCGCCAACGGCCGCGGTATAGCCGGGACCGAATGCCTTGACGTAAGCTTGCTC
>JBKJZU010000520.1:0-3714 GCA_046715015.1 Micropepsaceae bacterium | reverse complement strand
ATGGCGGCGCGGGAGAGCGTGCGCCGCGCGATCGAAGCGGAGACGGGGCGCCATGGAGCAACGTGAGACGGACGCACTTGTTGCCCATCTCCAGTCGCTGTTGCGGGCGTACGAGGTGTTGTTCCTCGTGGCGCGGCATTTTCATCCGCCGCGGTTTGCGGCGTTGATGGCGCAGATCGGGACGCCGGATGAGGATTTGAAGGCGGCGCGGGCGCGCGACCCGGAGGCGCTCGCGAATCTGGGCGACGTCAGGGTTGCGATCGATGCGGCGAGCGACGCCGCGCTTCAGGCGTTTGCGGCCTTGCGCGAGGTGACGGACGCGTCGGGCGACATACGCGGCGTCTTTCGTGCGTTCCGGTTTTTGCCGATCGGGCTTGAGGCGCTTTATCCGTTGGCCGGTGTTTTGCCGCCGGTGAACCGGTTCTTTCTCGATCCCTCGCGTCGCGCGGACGCAGCGTTGGCCGAGCGTTTCACGCGACCGTCTACGCACGAACAGGTCGGCGTTATGCACTTTGCCGCCGATGACGACGACGGCGACGGCGAGCGCGGCGGGTTTTGGCTTTACGTGCCGGAGCATTATTCGCCCGACCAGGCATTGCCGCTCGTGATGGCGCTGCATGGCGGCAGCGGGACCGGGCATCAGTTTCTTTGGAGTTGGTTGCGCGATGCGCGCAGCCACGGCGCTATCCTCGTTGCGCCGACGTCGGTTGGCGCCACGTGGGCGCTGAGCGGCGAAGACGCGGACACGCCGAACATCGTGCGCATGGTGGAATTCATCCGCGCGAACTGGTCGATCGATCCGCAGCGGCTGCTTCTCACCGGCATGAGCGACGGCGGCACGTTCACGTATGTGTCGGGGCTTGAGGCGGGTTCGCCGTTTACGCATCTGGCACCGGTCTCTGCCGCGTTTCATCCGCTCCTGGCGCAGATCACCGATGCGGAGCGTGTGCGCGGGTTGCCGATCCACATCGTGCACGGCGCGCTCGACTGGATGTTCCCCTCGAGCATGGCGCGCGAAGCGGAGCGCGTGCTGACCCAAGCGGGCGCTGACGTTACGTTTCGCGAGGTCACCGATCTCAGCCACACCTATCCGCGCGAGATGAACGCGGCGATGTTGGCGTGGCTGATGGGCAGCCGATAATCTTCTTGCGGTTCGAACAGGCGAGCCACAACATATCCGCATGAACGACACGCCCGTTAGTCCGCCGCCAGGCTTCGAACTCTTTACCCGCGAGAGTCCTCTACTCAACCCTTGGCGGCCACTCTATTGCCGCGCCGACGCCGATCGTCTCGTCCTCGGCCTTGTGGTGCGCGAGCCGCACTGCAATTCGCGGGGCACGGTGCACGGCGGGCTCTTCGCGGCGCTCGCCGACCAAGCGATGGGTATGTCGTGTGGCGTCGTCTTGCGCGCGCAAGGCTCCAACGTCAAAGCGCTTTGGACCACCTCGATGACGGTGGACTATCTGGACGTGGCCCATCCCGGGCAGTGGCTTGAGTTCGACACCGTCTTCGCGAAGGTCGGTCGCGTCAGCTGTCATGCGGAGGCCGACATTCGCGCCAATGGCGCCACCGTCGCGCGGGCGCGGGCCGCTTTCCGTGTGGCGCTTGAGGCGTCGTAATCGGCAGGCGCCTCATCGCATTCACGGCGGCTGGCGGCGGGATTAGTCGATCGGCCCGGCATGGGCTATGTTGCCCTCGATCACGACGCCGGACGCGAACGGTCCGGTCCGAACAACCACTCAATTCGGCAGGTTTGAGCAGTGCGCTTTCGGGCGCGCTGTACGATTTGTCTTCCGCCAAAGCCCCGCGAGCCGCGTGGTGTGCGCCCTCCGTGCGTGTGCCGTGTCGCGCCTCGCGGGCTGCGGCGATCGATCCCGAGAGCCCTGCTGCGCGTCTTGCGCCGGGCGCCGGGCTCGGTCGCCGCACCCTTTTTTCGATGAACGATCCAGGAGATCAAACGTGACCGACATTACCGCCCGCGAACGCCGCTTCAAGATCGGCAGCGTCGTGAATCTGATCGCCGACAAATATCATCGCGGCACGCCCGACGGCATCTATAAGATAGCAAGCCTGATGCCCGCCGAGGGCCAGGACTATCAGTACCGCATCAAAGACACGCGCACCGGCAACGTGTTCGTCGTGCGCGAAAGCCAACTTCGCTAACGTTCGTGCCCGCGCACCGTCACGCGGGCGTCAGCACCGTCACGTTGACATGCGTGCGCAACTCGAAGCCCAGATCTTCGTAGAGCCGGACCGCCGGTGTGTTGTTCGCGTAAGCGTGAAGCATCGGCGTTTCGCCGCGGTCTAGGATTCGCGTTGCGACGGTGCGGGAGAGAATGGCCGCGTAGCCCTTGCCGCGGTGGGCGGGGTCGGTGCACACGGCGCTCACCTCCGTGTAGCCGGGCAGCTTTATGCGTTCGCCGGCCATCGCGACGAGGCGGCCATCCACTTTCACACCCCAAAATGTCCCCAGATCGTGCGTGCGCGCGAAGAACGGGCCCGGCTGCGTCGCGGTTGCGAGCGCCAGCATGGCGGGCGCATCCGCTTCGGTCAGGCGTTCGACCGGCGGGGTGGGGTCGAACGGCTCGATGCTGTGCGCGACCATTTGCACGCCGAGCATCGTCATCTGCGCTTTGGTGCCGGGCGGGACCGGGATATCGCCGACCTGCAGCAACACGGTCGGGCCATGCTTGCGCACGAGAGCCGCGAGGTCTTCGAGCGATTCCTTCGTGTCGTCGCGGGTGGCTGCGAACAGGCCGACCTCGGCGACGAAGCGGCGGGCGCGCTCACCGCCGAGGGCGAACGCGGTTTGCCGCTCACGGAGTGCGTGCCAGATGGGGCGGTCGAGCGGGTGCGGGGTGTCGGTCACGGCGTGTACTGGACACTGCAGCGAGCGGCGTGTCTCGATCAAGCGTCACAGCGCGCGTTGAAAGATGTATCAAGCAACTTCGTTTTTCGTATTTCCTGCAACGAGAGGTTGAGGGTCATGCAGGCCAAGGGACTGACGCCGATTTTGAACGTGTCGAACATCGTGGAGAGCTTTGCGTGGTTCGCGAAGCTCGGTTGGACGAAGGGGTTTGATTGGGGCACGCCACCGATGTTCGGGTCGGTCTGCTCCGGCAAGTGCGAGATCTTCCTGTGCCAAGGCGGGCAGGGCGGGCGCGGGCGTAGCGCGCTGACCAGCACGGCCCGAGACGAGGGCGCGGAGAAGGGCGTGTGGATGTCGATCTGGGTCGACGATGTCGACGCGGTGCACAAGCACTGCCTCGCCGAGGGCTTGGACGTCACGATGCCACCGAAAGACGAAGAATGGGGCGTACGCGAAATGCATGTGCGCCATCCCGACGGCCACGTCTTTCGCATCAGCCGCGGAAACGAGGAGCACTAAGGTGGCGGGCAAGGTCACGATCTACGGCATCAAGAAGTGCGACACGATGAAGAAGGCGCGCGTCTGGCTCGACGCGCATAAGATCGCGTACGCGTTTCACGACTACAAAGCGGCAGGGATTGAGCGCGCGGCGCTGGAGCGCTGGACGAAGCAGTCGGGGTGGGAGGTTTTGCTCAACCGGGCAGGCACGACGTTTCGCGCGCTGCCCGACGTGAAGAAGGAAGGCGTGAACGAGAAGCAAGCGATCGCGCTGATGCTGGAGCAGCCGTCGATGATCAAGCGGCCGGTGCTTGAGGTGGGCCACAAGCTGCTCGTCGGGTTCAAGC
>JBKJZU010000519.1:0-8446 GCA_046715015.1 Micropepsaceae bacterium | reverse complement strand
GTATCTGCCGGACCAGTTGGGGCTCACCATCATGCGCGCGCGATCGCGCGACTTCCGCAAGCCGCAGTAGTCAGAGCGGCGGTTCGGGCTCAGCGTTGCGGCCGACGCGCTGCTTCGGCCGGGCAAGGTCGAGCTTCGGCCAGCCGTAGGCGATCTCGCGGAACGTCTTGCCCCACATCGGATGCGGGCGTTCGGCAACGAGTTGCCCGCCCATCGCTTCGTAGAAGAAGCGCGACGGATTGTCGGCGAGCGCCCAAATGATCATGCCGTTGTAGCCGCCCTTTGAGAACAGCCGGAAGAGAGAGGCGAGAAGGCCCGCGCCGATTCCTTGCCCCGTCCAACCCGGCGCAACGTAGAGCGTGTAGACCTCGCCTTCGAACGGTAGCGACTTGTCGCGCGTGGGACCAGCGCTTGCGAAGCCATAGATGTTCGACTTGGTGTCGGCGGCAACGAGAATGGGATTGCGCAGGTTCGCCTGCTTGATCGTGCGGGTCCAGGTTGCGGCGTGGTCCGTCTTCGACATGCGCAGCAGCCCGGCGTCAGGCAAAAGACCCGCATACGTGTCGCGCCAGGATTCGACATAGACATGAGCAATATCGGCCGCGTCGGTCGGCCGTGCAATGCGGATCCCGATGCGGATCGTCTCTTCCATGTCCGAGTGCCTTCCCAAAAAGAAAGCGCGAGGGGTGAAGCATTTCACCCCTCGCGCCACAGTTCAACCCTGCTTCGCCAAAGCTTCGCAGGGCACGGCGCTGCGTGACAAACCCGCTTCAGTAGGCGCCCATCGAGTCCATCGTTGCCGCACCGGCGACGCCGTCGGCGTTCAGGTTCTTCGACCGCTGATAGGTTTCGACAGCCTGCTTCACGTCGGCGTCGTAGTTACCGTCGATCGGTCCTTTGTAGACGCCGGCGTCTTTCAGCGACTGCTGCAGGCGCTCGACCTCCAGGCCCTTGTCGCCCGGTTGCAGCGAATAGCCCGAACGCTTGCCGGACTTCGCTTGATAGAGGCGCTGTTTCGAGGCTTTCAGGTACGTCTTTTGCGCGCTGTCGGAGGCGGCGGCGCGGGTCATCTGCTCATTCTCGACGTTGAGGGCCTCGATCTTGCGGCGCACGCGTTCGTCGTTCAGCGACTTGTTCTTTTCCTCCAAGTCCTTGGCGAGCGCGGTCATGTTCTTTTTCGCCTCGTCGTGGCGGCCGGCTTGCACGAGCTTAACCTGCTCTTTCTGGACGCGGTCGCTTTCGGCAAGCGTCGCCTGAGCTGAGGCTTCCTTGTTGCGCGAGCGATCGACGGCGGCGCGGTCGGTGGTCGCGTCGACGGTGAGGTTTTGGCTGAAACTCTTTGCTTCGCCGCCCTTGGCCGTCTTGTAGTTCACGGTAACTTGACCCAGATCGACGCGGCCCGAAGGCGGAGCAGAGACTTCCATGCGCAGAAGTACGGCGCGCTTCTCGCCACCGAAGACGTCGTCGAGGCCACGCTTTGTTTCGCGTGTGCCGGAAGCGTCGTCGTAGCCGACGACTTCGACCTTGCGGACGATCGCCGTGCCGCTGAAGCGAATTTCGACATCGCGTGCAACGGTGTCGAACAGCGAACCCAACTCTTCTTGGAACACGCGCGCCATTTGGGTCGGGTGTTCGATGTAGTAGTAGCGTCCGCCGCCGTTCTCGGCGACGGCTTGCATCAGGTCTTCGTCGTAGTCACGGCCGAGACCCATGGCGGAGATGCGGATGCCGTCATGCTTGGCGCCGCGCACCAGACCCGCGATCTCTTGCGGGTTCGTGATGCCGACATTGGCAAGGCCGTCCGACATCAGAATCACGCGCGTGATCGTGCCGTCGGCGCGGGCGGGACCGCCCAGCGCATTCTTGGCCTCGTCGACGCCGCGCATCATACCGCCGGTCAAGTTCGTCGAACCGCGCGGGTCGAGGCGGTCGATCATCGCTTTGACTTCGTTCGTGTTGCCGACCCGGCGGGCCGGCCACATGAGGGTGATTGTGTCGTCATATTCGACGATTGAAAGCGTATCGCGATTGCCCAGCCGGTCGACGGCCAGCTTGGCCGCCCGGCGCAGGTATTCGATTTTGCCCTCGTCCGACATTGAGCCAGAACGATCCAACACCAGCGACAGGTTAAGGGGCGGGCGTTCCTTCACGGCACCCGGGTCGATGTCGATGCCTTCAAAATTGACGACAGCGTAAACGACGGTGTTTCCGCCGCCGAAGATTGTGGGCTGATCGAGTTGGACGCTGCCGCGCAGAGGCTCCTTCGCGCCGGCGGGTAGTACCGCACCCAGCATGGCAATGCTGCAAAATGTGGCAGTGGCGGCTCGTCGGAGAACGTGGCCAATATCAACAGGAATTCGGTCCGGCATGAGTTACTCTCCCTTAAGGGCTGATTGCGGGATTTCCCGCGAGCCAAGCCGCATGCGCGAACCCGGCAATGATCAAGGACCCAGTGACCTTGAAACCACGCGAGGATAAAACGCTTGCTGTGGCGCAAAGCGGCCCGGAATGCGGCGGGATTGCGACGTTTGCTGCGGCGTATGGAACACGCGTGAATCGCAATGTTTTGCGGGCGCGAGAAAACTCTAGGATGAGCTTGACGAAGCTGTACACTTATTCATGCGCAAATCACCTCTGTGAGAAAACCCTTGCGGATCACGGGTTTCCCAAAGGTTTACGATTGCTTTAGGGGATCACGGCACTATTTTTGAAACTTGAGCATAGTTGGCCCTTTTTGGCCCAGCTGCCGCCTCGACGCCACCGCAGACGTTTGAGCGGCCGTGCAGTCAAAAGTGCCTTACGGAGATAGGCGGCAGTTCATGAGCAACTCTCTCGACGTCTTCGACGCGTTCACTCGTGCATATGCGCGCGAGAAGTTCGAGACGATGTCATTGCGCGATTACCTGTTGGCAGCGCGCGACAATCCGATGATGTACGCAAGTCCTTCGGAACGCATGATCGCGGCGATCGGCGAACCGGAACTTCTCGATACCTCGCGCGACACGCGTCTGTCGCGGATGTTCTTCAATCGCACGATCAAAAGGTATCGCGCGTTCGAAGGCTTCTTCGGGATGGAAGACACGATCGAGCGCATCGTCGGCTACTTCAAGCATGCGGCGCAGGGCTTGGAAGAGCGGCGGCAGATTCTCTATCTCTTGGGTCCGGTCGGTGGCGGCAAGTCTTCGCTTGCGGAGCGGCTGAAAGAGCTCATGGAGTTCCACCCGATCTATGTGCTTAAGGCTGGGGATGCGATCAGCCCGGTGTTCGAGTCTCCGTTGGGTTTGTTCCGTACATCCGAACTCGCCGATCTGCTTGAAGAGCGGTACGGGATCGAGAAGCATCGCTTAACCGGGATCATGAGCCCGTGGGCGGTGAAGCGGCTCGACGAATACGGCGGCGACATTTCGCGCTTCGAGGTTGTGAAGTTGCAGCCGTCGAAGCTGCGCCAGATCGCAATCGCGAAAACGGAGCCGGGCGATGAGAACAACCAAGACATCTCGGCGCTGACCGGCAAGGTCGATATCCGCAAGCTTGAGCGTTACAGCCAGAACGATGCGGATGCGTATTCGTTCTCCGGCGGGCTCTGTCATGCGAACCAAGGTTTGCTTGAGTTCGTCGAAATGTTCAAAGCGCCGATCAAAGTGCTTCACCCGCTGCTGACGGCAACGCAAGAAGGCAACTACATCGGCACCGAGACGCTGGGTCCGATTCCGTTCCAGGGCATTATTCTGGCGCACTCGAACGAGTCCGAGTGGACGCAGTTTAAGGCGAACAAGAACAACGAGGCGTTCCTCGACCGTATTTGCGTCGTGACGGTGCCGTATTGCCTGCGCGCGACGGACGAGGTTGCGATCTACAAGAAGCTGTTGAGGAGCAGCGAGCTTGGCAATTCGCCGTGCGCGCCGGAGACACTTGAGATGCTGGCGCGGTTCTGCGTGCTGACGCGCTTGAAGGATCACGAGAATTCTAACCTCTACTCCAAGCTTCGGGTCTATGACGGCGAGAAGCTGAAGGACACGGACCCGAAGGCCAAGACGCTGCAGGAATACAAGGATGCCGGCGGTGTGGACGAAGGCATGAGCGGTATTTCCACCCGCTTTGCCTACAAGGTTCTGTCGGAGACGTTCAATCACGACACGACAGAAGTGACCGCCGATCCGGTGCATTTGATGTACGTGCTTGAGCAGGCGATCAAGCGCGAGCAGCATGCCGACGATACCGAGAAGCGGTATCTGGAGTTCATCAAGGCCGAGTTGGCGCCGCGCTACGCGGAGTTTATCGGCAAGGAAATCCAGAAGGCGTATCTCGAGTCCTATAGCGAATACGGTCAGAATCTGTTCGACCGCTATATCTCTTATGCCGACGCGTGGATCGAAGATCAGGACTACAAAGACACCGATACGGGCCAGATGCTCGATCGCGGCAGCTTGGACAACGAGTTGTCGAAGATCGAAAAGCCAGCCGGGATCGCCAATCCGAAGGACTTACGCAACGAAGTCGTTAAGTTCGCGCTGCGCCATCGTGCGGCCAACGACGGCAAGAACCCGGCGTGGACGTCATACGAGAAGATCCGCAACGTCATCGAAAAGCGGATGTTCAGCCAGGTCGAAGATCTGCTGCCGGTGATTTCGTTCGAGTCGAAGAAGGATTCCGACACGCAGTCCAAGCACAACGAGTTCGTCAAGCGCATGCTCGCGCGCCATTACACGGCGCGTCAGGTTCGGCGACTCGTCGAGTGGTACATGCGCGTGAACAAGGCGGGATAAGGCGCGCGCGGGGGTAATGCCCCTGCGCGGCCGCTCATCATGGCGAACTTCATCGACCGCCGTTTGAATCCGAAGGGCAAAAGTCTTGCCAACCGGCAGCGATTCATCCGGCGCGCGCGGGGCGAGATCAAAGAGGCGGTTCAGAAGTCGCTGAAGGACCGCACGGTTTCGGACTTCGCGAAGGATCAGAAGATCTCGATCCCGACGAAGAGCACGAAGGAACCGCGGTTCCGGCACGATCCGACGGGGGGCGGCGAGCATGAGCGGGTGCTGCCCGGCAATAAGGACTTCGTCGAAGGCGATCAAATCAAGAAGCCGCGCCAGGGCGAGGGCCAAGGCCGGGGCAAGGATGCGTCACAGGGCGGGGAGTTCGACGACGATTTTTCGTTCACGCTTTCCCAGGATGAGATCCTCGATATTTTCTTTGAAGACCTTGAGCTTCCGAACCTGATCAAGACCGCTCTGAAGGAGATCAAGGTCTTCTCGTGGCGGCGGGCGGGGATGACGACTTCGGGATCGCCGAACCAGATCAACCTCGTGCGCACGATGCGCAATTCGTTCGGGCGCAGGCTTGCGATGCGGCGGCCGAAGGAAGACGACATTGAGGCGTTGCGGCAGAAGGTGACTGCGCTGCGCTGCGGCGCGACGCCCAATGCCGACAATCGCGAGGTCATTGCCGAACTCGAAGAAGAGATCGCGCGGCTTGAGCACCGGCGGAAGTGGGTGCCGTTCCTCGATCCCGTGGACGTGCGTTTCAACGCGTTCGTTCAAGAGCCTATCCCGACGAGCCAGGCCGTCATGTTCTGCCTGATGGACGTGTCGGGTTCGATGGGCGAGCGGGAGAAAGACCTCGCCAAGCGCTTCTTTATGTTGCTGCACCTCTTCCTGAAGCGGCGGTATGAGCGGCTCGACATCGTGTTCATTCGCCATACGCACGACGCGCAGGAAGTCGACGAGCATACTTTTTTCTATTCGCGCCAATCGGGCGGCACGATCGTTTCGACGGCGCTGGAAGAGATGAAGAAGATCGTGCACGAGCGTTATGCGACCGGCGAGTGGAACATCTATGCGGCACAGGCTTCGGACGGCTACACACAGACGGGCGACGCCTCGCGCTGCGTCGATCTCCTGAACCAGGAACTGATGCCAATGTGCCAGTACTACGCCTATATCGAGATCCTGGACGAGCGCGAGATGGAAGTGTTTTCGAGCGAGGAGTCCGGGGCGGAGCTTTGGCGCGCCTATCGCACGGTCGCGCGCGACTGGAAGAACTTCGCGACGAAACGCATCGCCAAGCCGCAAGACATCTTTCCCGTGTTCCGCGAGTTGTTCGCGAAAGAAGGCGCGGAGGCGAAGGGGTGAACGCCGCGGGAGCACGGGTTTGGGGCCGGTTGCTCACCTGGCTCGATCATGACGATGCGCCGGGTGCGTATGCGCGGCTGAAGCGCGCGCCGCACGGGCACGAGGATACGGCAAAGCTTGCACCGTTCTTTTCCAAGGGCCGCTTGAATACCGCGCGGGCCGATGCTGCGTTCGCGCAGGTTGCCAGCCGCATTCGTGCGTCGCGCATCTTGTTCGTGCCGGCCGTATTGAGCGGGATCGCGATGAAGGCGAGCCGGCTTCGGCTTGTCGAGTATCTGACGCATCAGGTGCGGCAGCTCAAAGACGACGGGTTCGACGCCGAGATTGCCGACATAGACACGGGCGCGACCGTGAGCGCGAACGGCGCGCGGCTCGCGGAGATTTTAGACCGCCATCACTGCCCGACATGGATCGTCACGCACTCCAAGGGCGGGCTCGACACGCTGGATGCGCTTGTATCGCACCCACGCGTGCGGCGCTTCGTCGACGGATGGGTTGCATTCCAGGCGCCGTTTCAGGGGTCGCCGGTCGCGGACGTCGCCTGTCAGGCGCCTAAGGCGCGGCGCATCGGTGCCTCGGCGCTGAAGCTTCTGGGTGCGGACCCGCAGGCGATTTGCGATCTGACGACCGACGAGCGAGCGCGGTATCTCGATGCCAACGCGGCCGAGATTGCGCAACTTTTGGCCGAGGTGCCGGTGATGTGCGTGGGTACGGCGGCGGGTAAGGGCCTCTTGCCATCGTGGCCGACGCTGCGGTGGATGGAAGAGCGGGGCTTGCGCAACGATGGGCTTGTGCCGATCGCCTCTACGATCCTGCCGGGAGCGCATTACGTGCTTCTGGACGGCCTGGGGCATGGCGAGGTCGCGACGGGCGGCTTGCTCTCGCGCGCTAAGTTCGAGCAAATCGATTTGCTGAAAATCCTGTTCGCGCTGATGCTGGCGCGGCAAACGCAACGGGTGGCGGCATGAGCGAGCTACTCTTCACCGGCGGTGAATGGGACTTCGCACTTCTGAAGCGCGTATTCGCGGCGATCGAGGACGTCGGTCTCAACGACTTGAAACTCGACGTCTATCCGCACCAAATCGAGATCATCGCATCGGAGCAGATGCTCGACGCCTATTCGGCGCACGGCATGCCGCTGATGTACCATCACTGGTCGTTCGGCAAGATCTTCGCGCGCGAAGAGACGATGTACAGTAAGGGCTGGTCGGGGCTCGCCTACGAGATCGTCATCAATTCGAACCCGTGCATCGCCTATCTGATGGAAGAAAATACCATGACGATGCAAGCGCTCGTCATGGCGCACGCGTGCTTTGGGCACAACCACTTCTTCAAGAACAACTACCTGTTCCGGCAGTGGACGAATGCCGAGGCGATCCTCGATTACCTCGCGTTCTCCAAGAAATACGTCGCGGCGTGCGAGGAAAAGTACGGCGCGGAGGCCGTGGAGCAAGTGCTCGATTCGGCGCACGCGCTGATGGAGCAGGGCGTTTTCCGCTATCGCCGGCCGCCGCGTCCGTCGCGGGCGCAGCGCGAAGAGCGGTTGCGCAAGCGCCAGCAGTACGAAGAAGAGAGCTTCAACGATCTATGGCGCACTCTGCCCGGCACCGCGCGCGACATGAGCGCAGACTTGGCTGCGGTGGACGAGGACGAAGTCGTCGGTCCGCAGGCGCCGATGAATCTTCCGGAAGAGAACCTGATCTACTTCCTGGAGAAGCACTCGCCGGTGTTGAAGAATTGGCAACGGGAACTGCTGCGTATCGTTCGCAACGTGGCGCAGTATTTCTATCCGCAGATGCAGACGAAGGTGATGAACGAAGGCTGTGCCACGTTCGTGCACCACTACATCATGAACGCTATGTACGACCGCGGGCAGATCAGTGAGGGGTCGATCCTCGAGTTCCTGCATTCGCATTCGAGCGTCGTCATGCAGCCGGGTTTCGACGACTCGCGCTATTACGGGATCAACCCGTATGCGCTTGGGTTTGCGATGATGTCCGACATCAAGCGCATGTCGGAAGACCCGACGCCGGAAGATCGCGAATGGTTCCCGGAGGTTGCCGGCAAAGGCAATTGGCGTGAGGTGCTGAAGCACGCGTGGGCGAACTACCGCGACGAGAGCTTCATCCAGCAATTCCTAAGCCCGAAGGTGATGCGGGATCTGAAGCTTTTTGCCGTGCGCGACAAGACGGAAGACCCGGTCTACACAGTGGCTGCGATCCACAACGAGCTCGGCTATCGCAAACTGCGCACATCGCTCGCGCGGCTCTACGATCTGTCGACGCATCAGCCGGACGTGCAGGTGGTCGGGGCTAACC
>JBKJZU010000518.1:0-4738 GCA_046715015.1 Micropepsaceae bacterium | reverse complement strand
CCGACACGAAGCGCCTCGTGCTCAAGTTCAAAGGCGAAACCGTCGCCGACATCCCGGTGGCGGCACTCGCCGATGAAGCCCCGCTCTATGAGCGACCGTGGACCGAACCCGAACGTCCGAAGCCGCTCGGTGATATTCCCGAACCGAAGTCGATCACAGAAACGTTGGCGAAGCTCGTTGCAACGCCCGATCTCGCGAGCCGCCGTTGGATCTACGAACAATACGACTCGACTGTCATGGCTGACACCGTGCAACGCCCCGGCGGCGACGCCGCGATCGTGCGCATCCACGGCACCACGAAAGCGATTGCGACGAAGTGCGACGTCACCCCGCGCTATGTACTGGCCGACCCGTACACCGGCGGCGCACAAGCCGTCGCCGAAGTTTGGCGCAACTTGACCGCCGTTGGCGCAACGCCACTCGCGATCACCGACAATCTCAATTTCGGCAACCCGCAACGGCCCGAGATCATGGGCCAATTCGTGCTCGCCGTGCGCGGCATCGGCGATGCCTGCCGTGCGCTCGACTTTCCCGTCGTCTCCGGCAACGTCTCGCTTTACAACGAGACGAACGGCCAAGCGATCTTACCCACGCCCGCAATCGGCGGCGTCGGTCTGCTGAAAGACGTCACGAAGCACGCGACGATCCCGTTCAAATCTGCGGGCGAAACCATACTCGTCATCGGGTCCACGCACGGCCATCTGGGCCAGTCGATCTATCTGCGCGAAATTCACGGCCGGGAAGAAGGTCCACCGCCGCCGCTCGATCTCAAAGTCGAACGAAAGAACGGCGAGTTCGTTCGCACGCTCATCGAAGAACGCCGTGTCACCGCCGTGCACGATTGCTCCGACGGCGGCCTGGCGGTCGCCATCGGCGAAATGGCGATGTCGTCGGGGATCGGCGCAACGCTGACCACGCCGGAGGGCATCGCGCGCCAAGCCTTCTGGTTCGGCGAAGACCAATCCCGCTACGTGGTTACCGTGCCAACCGCCGACGCCGATCGCATCCTCTCGGACGCCAAGCTCGCTGGTGTGCCTACGTTGAAACTCGGCCTGACCGGCACAAACGCGCTCAAACTCGACGGCGAAGACCCGTTTCCAACCGCGCGCTTGCGCGAATTGAACGAAGCCTGGCTACCCAGACTGATGGCGGCGATATAGGCTGAACACCAAGAACCAACGCACGAGGGTTCCATGGCTCGCCTTGTTCTTGTTGTTGCATTGATCGCACTTACATCCATCGGTGTGGCGTTTGCCGCCGAAAATTGGCGCGGCCCTGGGTGGTACCAAACGGTCGAGTCCGCCGGCGGCGGCGCACTTGAGGCCGGCCCGTTTCCCGATGAAGCAGCATGCAGGTCGACACTACCCGCGAACAACGGCGGCTTCCTGGAATACTACTGCCGCTACTTTCTGACCGAACCCGACGACTACGATTGAGCATTTGATATGCCCATGAACGCTGGCGATATCGAGCGCCTGATCAAAGAAGCGCTCCCCGACGCAAAGGTCACGATCCGCGACCTCGCGGGCGATGGCGACCATTATGCCGCCGAGGTGATCTCGGCCGCCTTCAAAGGCAAAACCCGCGTCCAACAACACAAGATGGTGTACGACGCCCTCCAAGGCCGTATGGGCGGCGAACTCCACGCTCTCGCCCTGCAAACCTCGGCCCCGGCGTAAGCGCGGACCAAGCGTTTCTTGACGCCCCTTGGGCCCGACCTTATGTCTTTGCCGAACAAGGGAACTATCGAATGTCCGCCACCGACCGCATCAAAGCCGACATCGCCTCGAACGACATCGTGCTGTTCATGAAGGGTACGCCCGCGGTGCCGCAATGCGGCTTCTCGGCGACCATCGTGCACATCCTCGACCACGTCGGCGTGAAGTACAAAGGCGTGAACGTTCTGGCCGATGCCGAAATCCGCCAGGGCATCAAGGACTTCTCAAACTGGCCGACGATCCCGCAGCTTTACGTAAAGGGCGAATTCGTCGGCGGTTGCGACATCATCAAAGAGATGTTCGAGAGCGGCGAACTGCGCCCGTTCCTCGAAGAGCAGGGCATCAAGCTCGAAGCCGCGTGAGCCTCTCGCTCAAGGATATTGAAGCAGCAGCCGAACGCATCCGCGGCCGTGCCGTTCGAACACCTTTGCTCGAAGCGCACGCCGCGAGCAAGGCAACCGGCGGGCGCGTCTTCGTCAAGGCCGAGGTGCTTCAGCGCACCGGATCGTTCAAATTTCGCGGTGCCATGAGCCGCATGACGCTGCTCGACGCCGTCGAACGCAAGCGCGGCGTCGTTGCCTACTCCTCCGGCAATCACGCGCAAGCGGTCGCCTGCGCAGCCCGCGACCTCGGGTCGAGCGCGGTGATCGTTATGCCGGCGGACGCGCCAAAACTGAAAATAGAAAACACGAAGAGCTACGGCGCCGAAGTCGTGCTCTACGACCGCTTCACGCAAGACCGCGTTGCGATCGGCAAGAAAATTGCCGGCGAGCGCGGGCTTACGCTCGTGCCGCCGTTCGACGATTACCGCATTATGGCCGGCCAAGGCACGGCGGGGCTTGAGATCGCGCAAGACGCGAAGGCCAACGGCCTCACATTCGACGCGGTGCTGGTGCCCTGCTCCGGGGGAGGACTGACGGCGGGCGTTGCGAGCGCGCTCGCGGAGCTCTCGCCGCAAACAAAGGTGTACGGCGTCGAGCCCGCGCACTTCGACGACACCGCCCGCTCGCTCGCCGCCGGAAAGCGCGTGGCGAATTCACAAACCGCGCCGTCGATCTGCGACGCGTTGATGACGGAAATGCCCGGTGAACTCACGTTCCCGATCATCCAGCGCTTGGTGAAAGCGTTGAGCGTGACCGACGACGAAGCGCTTCGCGCCATGGCGCACGCCTTCTACAACCTGAAACTCGTCGTCGAACCCGGCGGCGCGGCTGCGTTCGCAGTACTGCTCTCGGGCAAACTCGACGTGCGGGACAAGACGGTCGCGGTGGTGCTGTCAGGCGGCAACGTGGACGCCGACATGTTACGCCGCGCGCTGGAGCTTTAAAATCGCGCCATCACACTCGCCGCAAACGCCTGAGCATCGCGCGAGACCACGTCCTTGCAGTCGAAGACGAACACGCGCGCCGCTTTCAAAACGACGATTGTGCCGTCTGCTTTGCCGTTAGCCTTCGGGTAAAGATCGGCGGCGAACGCCCGTTCGCCCAAACCGCCAAGCGGCATCACGCGCCCTGCAGCGGCAGCTTCAGAATGCAGCTTCAGGAAATACGTTCCCGCATCCGGCATGTCGAGCACCGGCAATTCGTCTTGTCCCCAAATCGAAAGCTTGATTTCGGCTGCTCGTCCCGCGGTCGCCCACAGGCAATAGGGCGCCGTCTCCTCGCCCATCTCCGACGCCGGCACGTCGACCGCAGCACCGCCCAAAACGCGTTCGACCTCGTCAGTCGCCGCGACGTCGCAAGGGCCCAGGGTGGCGGCGGCGCTTAGCATCGCCGCCAAAAAAACGGACGCGATCATGACAATCTACCCACGCGAATTCTGCACCTTACCGCGAATAGAACTCGACGACCAGGTTCGGTTCCATCTTCACCGGATAGGGCACGTCCGAGAGCTTCGGCGTGCGCGTGAACTTCGCGGTCAGCTTCGAGTGATCGACCTCGAGATAGTCCGGCACGTCGCGCTCCGGCAGCTGGATCGCAACTGCGACCAGTTCCATGTCGCGCGCCTTGTCGCGCACGGAGATCAAGTCGCCTTCCTTGACGACATAGCTCGGGATGTTCACCCGGCGGCCGTTCACGTTGATGTGGCCGTGGTTCACGAACTGGCGCGACGCGAAGACGGTCGGCACGAACTTCGCGCGGTAGACGACCGCGTCGAGACGGCGCTCGAGCAAGCCGATCATGTTCTCGCCCGTATCGCCGCGCCGGCGCTGAGCCTCGGCGTAGATCTTGCGGAACTGCCGCTCGGTGATGTTGCCGTAATAGCCCTTGAGCGTCTGCTTGGCCTTCAGCTGCACGCCGTAGTCGGAAATCTTCTGCTTGCGGCGCTGGCCGTGCTGACCGGGCCCGTACTCGCGCTTGTTCTGCGGGCTCTTCGGGCGGCCCCACAAATTGTCGCCGATACGGCGGTCGATCTTGTGCTTCGCACTCTGGCGCTTCGTCATTCGCAATTTCCCTATAGATTCAAGATGTTAAGCCTAGGAAATGCTGCCCTCCTCTGCCCTGGTATTCCGGGCCGACAGGCGGGGGCTTCCCCGCCACGGGTGCTTCCAATCCGCTGGAGAAATCCCCAGCAAGCCGCGGGTTTTAGAGGGGTGGGTCGGGGCTGTCAAACAACCACCCTGGGCCATAGGGTCGCGTTGTTCACAGGCTGCAGACGACGGCGTGCCCGTCGCTTCGCTAGTGACGGCCCCGAACAACAGTCAGCCACGCGGCCAATCCAGCCAAGACGCCGATTCCGGACATAATCGCTATGAGGTCCAAGTAGTTCCACCATCCCAGCGCCGTCGGCCAACCATCGACGAAAACCTGACCCTGGTTACCCCAAGAACTTTGTCGACCAGCAAGTGCGGAAAATAGACTGATGCCGCTGACAAGAACACCAATGAGTGCACCTGTGATCGCGCCACCAAGCGCCGCGTCAATGCCGCGCTTGACCCCCTTCTTGTCGAGCAGCCGCCAGACCGGAAACCCGACAGCCAAATAAAAGACAACGGCAATCGGGATTCCGAAGAGCGCGTA
>JBKJZU010000517.1:0-6033 GCA_046715015.1 Micropepsaceae bacterium | reverse complement strand
GAGTATGGGCCCGCGTAGCTCGAAGGTGATGAAATTGGAAAGCAGGACAAAAAACGAGAACGCAAACGATGCGGCCAGGATCTGTCCGGCAACGAACCAAGAGGTCCATTCCGCGCCTAACGGGCCGACTGTTACCGTGTCGTCACGTACGTCTCTCATAACGTCCTAGCATCTTCCGGCGGCGCGTCCGGAACAAGCGCGATTGAAAGGCATAGCTTAGTTACGATGTCGCGGGTTGCTGTTTTGGCAGAACGACGAAGGGCAAGTTAGTTTGCAGCGATGGCGACTTCGTTGAAGATCGCGAAGTAGTGGCAGGCGGCTGCGACGAGGACGAGCCAGTGCCAGATCGCGTTCTGGTAGGGCAGCCGGTCCCAGAGGTGGAAGACCACGCCGATCGTGTAGATGACGCCGCCGACGGTGATCAAATAGAGGCTATTCATCGACACCGCTTGCAGCAGCGGGTTGAACGCCGCCACGATCGACCAGCCGAGGCCGAGATAGAGCACGATCGTGACCGACTCCCAGCGGCGCGGGAACGCTAGCTTCAGCGCCGCACCCGCGAGGGCCGCGGTCCACACAAACGCCAGCAGGCCGAAACCCCAATCGCCGCCCATGCGGTTTAAGAGCAAGGGCGTGTAGGTGCCGGCGATCATGATGAAAATCGCGGCGTGATCGAAGCGACGCCACAGTTCCTTCGTGGGCGAGGGCGGCCACAGATTGTAACCGGCCGAGCAGGTGAGCATCGCGAGCAGGCCCAGGCCGTAAAGCCCGGCGCCCAGGATGAGCAGACCTTCGTTCTGATGGGATGCGGTGATGAGCAACGCGATCGTGGCGACGAAGCCGAAGGCTAAGCCCGTGACGTGGGCAGCGGCGTCCGCCAGAACTTCCCCGCGCGAGTAGCTCGGGAAGGGGATTTCATTCCTAGTGTCGCTCTCGATCGTCATGACACTACTTCACTCCGGCACCTTGACCAAAACGTGGCGGGACGTGTGATCCACGCACTCCATCACGCGGTTGTGTCACACTGCCATCAATTGGTTCAGGAACGGTCAATGCGCATCGATTTGTTGTGGCGGGATTCACTTCCGCTTAACCAACAGAGTCCGCGCGTTTCTGCGTGACCGCTGTCACTTGACGATTGCGAGCCTCGTTTTGCGACAACGCTGAAACAATCGGTGTTGGTTGTTGCGCTGCAAATTGGGTCCTGCGTGCGCGTTGCGACAATTACGATTTGAGCGCACTGCGGGACATTATCAAGGTATCGATCCGATAGGCTCCGCGCACGAATTCGAAATCTTGCACAGGGATTCTATTGCTGCCGTTTGGCGTTGTGCGCCGTTGCGGCCTATAGTGCCGCCATGAGCAAAAACCCGACTGTCGACGATCAAAAGCGTGCCGCTGCCGAGGCGGCTCTCGAATATGTGAAACCGGGCATGCGCCTCGGCCTTGGAACCGGATCGACGGCCGAGCATTTCGTACGCGCGCTGGCGCCGGTGGTGAAGGCGGGGATGAAGCTTACGGCCGTCGCCACGTCGGAGCGTACGGCCGCTCTTGCGCGGGACCTTGGGATCGCGGTCGGCGATCTTGATACGGTGCGCCACCTCGATCTCACAGTCGACGGCGCGGACGAAGTCGGGCCCAACCTCACGCTGATCAAGGGCGGCGGCGGCGCGCTTCTTCGGGAGAAGATCGTCGCGGCGGCGTCCGACCGCATGATCGTCATCGCGGACGAGGCGAAGGTCGTCGATATGCTGGGGCGGTTTCCATTGCCAGTCGAGGTTGTGCCGTTCGCCCATGTGGTCACGATCGAGCGCATCGCAGAGGCTGCGGCCCGGTGCGGTTGCTCACAGAACCTCATGCGCTTGCGTGGCGGCGAGGCCCATCCGTTCAAGACGGACAGCGGCAACTACATTGCCGACTGCGCGGCCGAGAGCATTCCCGATCCGGAACGACTGGCGCGGATGCTCGAAGCTATTCCAGGGGTCGTGGATCACGGCTTGTTCTTGTCGTTGGCAAGTTCGGCGTTGATCGGTACGCCAGGCGGGGTCAGGGTCATCGAACCGCCGCGTCACTAACCGGCGCCGCGAACGATTAACCGCGCGGCATTGTGAAACTGGCATTGCCCGACCGTGCGCGCTATTTAACCCTCATGAGTTGGAGCCCTTCAAGCTGGCGCACGAAGCCGGTCGTTCAGGTGCCGGTCTATCCGGACGCCGAGGCGCAGACACGCGTCGAGACCAAGCTGAAGTCGTTTCCACCGCTCGTCTTCGCGGGCGAGGCGCGCAATCTCAAGCGTTCGCTGGCGGAGGTGGCCGAGGGACGCGCGTTTCTGCTGCAGGGCGGCGACTGCGCGGAGTCGTTTGCGGAGTTCCATCCGGACAACATTCGCGACACGTTTCGCGTGATCCTGCAGATGGCGATCATTTTGACCTTTGCCGGCGCCATGCCGGTTGTGAAGGTCGGACGCATCGCCGGCCAGTTCGCGAAGCCGCGTTCCAGCGATACGGAGGTGCAGGACGGCGTCGAGTTGCCGGCCTATCGCGGCGATATCGTGAACGCCTCTCCGTTCGATGCGTCTTCGCGTACGCCGGAACCCGAGAGGATGATGCAGGCCTATTCGCAGGCCGCCTCGACGCTGAACCTTTTGCGCGCGTTCGCGCAGGGCGGTTATGCGGATCTGCATAACGTGCACCGGTGGAACCTCGGCTTCATTGCGGGATCGTCGTCGGTCGAGAAGTACCGTGCGTTGGCCGATCGCATCTCCGAGACGCTGGAGTTCATGGAAGCGTGCGGGATCACACCTGAGTCTACGCCGCAGTTGCGGACGACCGATTTCTACACAAGTCACGAAGCCCTGCTGCTCGGCTATGAGCAGGCGATGACGCGCATCGATTCCACGACGGGCGATTGGTACGATTGTTCCGCGCATCTCATTTGGATCGGCGACCGGACGCGCCAGTTGGAGGGTGCGCATATCGAGTTCGCGCGCGGCGTCAACAATCCACTGGCGGTGAAATGCGGGCCGTCGCTGTCGAACGACGATCTGATCCGCTTGTGCGATGTGCTGAATCCCGCGAACGAGGCGGGCCGCTTGACGCTGATTGCACGCTTCGGCGCCGACAAAGTCGAGGAACACCTGCCGCGGTTGATCCGCGCGGTGAAGCGGGAAGGGCGCAAGGTTGTTTGGTCTTGCGATCCAATGCACGGCAACACGATCAAGTCGTCCAGCGGTTTCAAGACGCGGCCCTTCGACCGGGTGCTGAAGGAGGTTCAGAACTTCTTCGTCGTGCACCGGGCGGAGGGAACGCATGCAGGCGGCGTGCATCTGGAACTCACCGGCCAGAACGTCACCGAGTGCACGGGTGGCACCGCGGCGATCACGGATGCGGATTTGTCGTCGCGCTATCACACGCATTGCGACCCGCGGCTGAACGCGAACCAGGCGTTGGAGCTCGCTTTCCTGGTGGCCGAAGGAATCCGCGCCGAGCGGTTCAAATCGCCGCGGCCCGTCGCCGCGCAATAGACCCCCCGCTTGCGCCATCCAGCATCCACCGCCTAGCGTTTGGCGGGTTGGACGGGGCAGATGTTGAAGCTCGCATTCGTTATTTGGTGTGCGATTGGGTTGGGCTTGATCGGGCTCAAAGCCCATGTCGATCGCATGCAGCTCAAGTATGCCGATGTTGCGGTGAACGCCGGCGCCACAACGTATTTGATCCCGCGCGCGTTCGTCGAAAGCGACGGCTGGCGCGCCGATCTGATGCGCGTCGCGGGGTGCTGGGACGCGCGCGAGGCGGGCGTGCTACCCGTCGCCGCAAGCATCGCGGGCTGTGCGGGTGACCGGTCGCTTCGCTTGCGCGTCCCAGCGCGGATTTTGGGTCCCGATGCTGATGCTGTTTTGCGCGGTCAGCCGTTAGAAGTTGTTTTCTGGACCAGCTATCGGCCGCCGGCGGAGCACATGCCGCAGTTGGTGAGTGCGTGGGCTGGACGCGACGAGTGGGCGGGACGCTTCGTCGTGCAGCGCGACGATTGGCACCTGGTCAGGCTGCAGTCCGTGCGGTCGCCGTGGGTGCCCCTGCTAAACGCCGAACCGCAGACGGGCGATCCGAACGAACTTGCTCAGCTCTACGCTGGGCGCTGCTACCGGCCCGATGCGCTGAGCGACATCGGGATGACCTGTGCGGTCGCCCTCAGATTGGCCGGCGGCGCGGTCGTAGAGTTCGCTCTCGGGCCAGATGAAATCGCGCAGTTTGTGTTATTGCGGGAGGCTGTGGCTGGCCAGGCAGCCCGATGGGCGAAGCCCTAGCCGCAGCCGAACGAGCCCGTATTTGCGCAAAATGGTGTGATCAAGAAGCCCCGATCTCGGTCCAATCCCTCCGGTATCGGCCCGTTTTTGTTGACTGGGCATGTCGACAGCCGAAAATGCGAGACGGGGCGCTCGGAATTGGGCCGGGCGATTGGGGGACCAAGGTATGGGTAAGACACAGGTGCGCGCGACTCTGCTCGCGACGACCGCGGTGCTCACGCTGATCGCGAGCGCGAACGCGAATGTGGTGCAGAATCCGAGTTTTGAATTGAACTCCGATTGGGTGTTCGGTGCGGGCGGCTTCACAGGCTACACCGGCAACCCGAACACGGGCGCTCGTGCGTTCACCGGTGGGTGCATTTCCGCCAGCTGCGTCGTGGTTGGGCCGACGGGGGTGTCAGGCGGCGGTACGGCAACGCAAACGATCAATCTTCAACCCGGCATCTACCAAGGGACGTTCTTCTATGATGCCTCCGGCGCGACGCCCAACCGGCTCGCGGTCAGTCTCGGGAACAATACCGTCATCGATGTGACCAATACGACCGCGGCACCTTATACGCAGTATTCGTACATCTCCGCGGCCTCCGGTGGGCCGACCAATCTTGTGATTGGCATGCGCAACGATCCGTCGTTCGACTATGTCGACGACGTATCCCTCGTCATGGTCGACGACGGCGAGGGCAACAACATCGCGGCGGCCGCGCAAACCGTTGCAGTGCAGTCCTCGCGCGAATTTCTCGACCGCTTGCAGGATCGCTTCAACCATGCGGGTTCGCCGATCCAGATGGCGAGCGTGCGGGAGACCGTAGTCGCATCCGCGGGGGACACGACCTACGTCAACGCCGGCGGAAGGTACCGCGCCTTCATGAGCGTGTTCGGCAGCGACGGCGAATGGGACGATTCCTCGGCCTCGGCTCAGCGCCGTGGCTTGAGCGCCGGGATCGAATTTGCGACCGGCAGTACGCTCGACGTCGGCGTTGCCTTTTCCTTGAGCCGGAGCGACTTCGACACGCGCACGATCTTCACCCGCAACGACGGCGAGGCCTCGGAGTATCTGGGTGCGGTCTACGCGCATTGGAGTCCGTCTTCGATGCCGGTCTATCTCAATTTGATCGCGGGTTATGGCCAAAGCAGCAACGACTTCACGCGCACGAGCCTTGTCGGGCTCGGCGCGGTGCGGGCGCAGGACGTCGACTCTTCGCAATGGTTCGGCAGCGCCGAACTCGGCTACGATTGGGCATTGTCGCAGAACTTCATGCTGACGCCGTTTGCCCGCATCGACGGGGCGACGATCGATCAAGACGGCTACAGCGAAGTGCCGTTCGCCGGCGCGTTGCTGGTTCCGGCGGTCGTGGCCGGCCGCGACTTCGATGCGGCGCGCTCCATCCTCGGCGTGCGGGCGGCGCTCGACCTCGATATCGGCCGCGGCGCGAAGCTGGGCGGCAAGGTCGGCTGGGCGCATGACTTCGAACAGGATCGCTTCGTGGTCTTCACCGAGACGACCGGCCCCGTGTCGTTCACGGGTGTCGCGGGTGCGGCGACCCCGGCGGAGGACGCGGTTGTAGCGGGCGCTAGCTTGGAGATCGCGGTCAGCGACCGGGCGGCGCTCTATGCCGGTTACAACGGGGACTTTGCGGATGAGCAGGAGATCCACGCGGGCGAAGTGGGCCTGCGCGTGACCTGGTAGTAGCGGCGTCATCGCAAGTAGCGTCGAGCGCGGTGTCTTCGGA
>JBKJZU010000516.1:0-5721 GCA_046715015.1 Micropepsaceae bacterium | reverse complement strand
ATTCGCGGCGCGGCGCAGTTGATCGAGCAGAACGCGTCGGAATCCGATCGCGTGTTGACGCGGTTGATCTGCGAGGAGACGGACCGCATCCGCAAGCTCGTCGATCGCATGGAGGTCTTCACCGACCGGCGTCCGGTCGACGCGCAGCCCGTGAACATCCACGAAGTGCTGGACCACGTGAAGCGGCTTGCGAAATCGAGCTTCGCGAAAGGGATCGCGTTTACGGACAACTACGACCCGTCGCTGCCGGCCGTGATGGGCGACAAGGACCGCTTGATCCAGGTGTTCCTGAACCTGGTGAAGAACGCGGCCGATGCGCTGAGCGCGGTGAAGGACGGAGAGATCGTGTTGCAGACCGCATTTAGGCCCGGCGTGCATTTGACCGTGGGCGGCTCGCGCGACCGGTTGGCGCTGCCGCTCGAGGTCAGCGTGCGCGACAACGGCGCCGGTGTTTCGCCGGAGATGAACGCCTCGATGTTCGAGCCGTTCGTGAGTTCGAAACCGAAGGGGGCGGGGTTGGGCCTCGCCATCGTCGCCAAGATCGTCAGCGATCACGGCGGCACGATCGAATGCCAATCCGAACCGCGGCGCACGGTGTTTCGCCTGCGCCTGCCCATGCATCGTTAGAGGGACTTTTATGAACGCCGGAACCATTCTTGTCGCCGACGACGACGCGGCCATCCGAACCGTGCTGAACCAGGCGTTGGGGCGTGCGGGTTATCTCGTGCGCACGACCGGCAACGCGGCAACACTCTGGCGCTGGGCGTCGGCGGGGGAGGGGGACCTTGTCGTCACCGACGTGATCATGCCGGACGAGAACGCGTTCGAGTTGATCCCGCGGTTGAAGAAGCTCCGGCCGGATCTCCCCATCGTCGTGATGAGCGCGCAGAACACGCTGATGACGGCGATCACGGCGGCAGAGCGCGGCGCGTACGAATATCTGCCGAAGCCGTTCGATTTGAACGAGCTGACGGCGGTCGTGCAGCGCGCTCTGGCGGCGAAGGGCAAGAAAGAGATTCCGCGCGAGCCGGAGCGGGAAGACGATCTACCGCTCGTCGGCCGGTCGGCTGCGATGCAGGATATCTACCGCGTGATCGCGCGCTTGATGCAGACGGATCTCACCGTCGTCATCAGCGGCGAGTCGGGCACGGGCAAGGAGTTGGTCGCGCGTGCGCTGCACGATTTCGGCAAGCGGCGGAACGGTCCGTTCGTGGCCGTCAGTATGGCAGCCATCCCGCGCGAGCTGATCGAGAGCGAACTCTTCGGGCATGAGCGCGGCGCGTTTCCCGGCGCCAATGCGCGCAGCCCCGGTAAGTTTGAGCAGGCGGACGGCGGTACGCTGTTCCTCGACGAAGTCGGCGACATGCCGATGGAGGCGCAGACGCGGCTGTTGCGTGTGCTGCAGGAGGGCGAGTTTACGCCCGTTGGCGGACGCCAGTCGGTCACGGCGAACGTGCGCATCATCGCGGCGACGCACCGCGACCTGCGCCAGCTCATTCACCAGGGCTTGTTCCGCGAGGATTTGTTCTTCCGGCTGAACGTCGTGCCGATGCGCTTGCCGCCGCTGCGCGACCGTTTGGAAGACATTCCGGATTTGGTGCGGCACTTCTTGAAGTTGGCCGAACGCGAAGGCATGCCGCAGAAGACGATCGAGCCCGCGGCGCTGGATGCGATGAAGCGCCATCGCTGGCCCGGCAACGTGCGCGAGCTTGAGAATGTCGTGCGACGCCTGGTGGCGCTGCACACCGACACGACGATCAAAGGCGAGATCGTTGCCGGCGAGTTGCGCGAGCAGGCGATCTCGGAGCCGTCGACGGGCAAGGAGTCCGACGAGCCGTTGAGCGCGCTGGTCGAACGCTATCTGGCGAGCCAGGTTCAGAAATTGAGCGGGCGGCTTCCGCAGCCCGGGCTTTACGACCGGACGCTGCGCGAAGTGGAGCGGCCGCTGATCTCTATGTGCCTCGGACTCACCGGCGGAAACCAAATCAAGGCCGCCGAAATCTTGGGGGTTAACCGCAACACACTCAGGGCGAAGATTCGCAGCCTTGACATTCCCGTGTTTCGCGGCTTCAAGTGATGTAACAGAGCAACTAAAATCTGCAACAGTGTCATCGCTCGGGTACATTGAAACCCGAAAGCAACCACGCTGTTGCTGAAACTCTACGTTGCATTATTCGCACATAGGTAGGCCCTAGAGCACGAATGACGGTCCAACCGGCACCCGAGCAAGCGCCCGATTGGCTGCAGCGGAATTTGCTGTGGGCTTCACGTACGTCGTGGCTGTCCTACGCGTTGGTCGGTTCGTCGATCGTCGCCGCAATGGCGACCTATCTGATCCTCACCGGTTCCACGCCGATTGAGCCGAACACGCCGGCGGTGCGCTGGTATTTGCTCGTGATCGACGCGTTGTTGCTTGTCACGCTCGCCGCATTGGTGATGGGGCGCCTCGTCCAATTGTGGATGGCCCGAAAAACGGGTGGTGCGGGCGCGCGGCTTCACGGGCGCTTGGTCACGATCTTTTTTGCCATTGCCGTGATCCCGGTGGTGCTGACGGCGGGTGCCGCCGGCATCACGATCAATCTTGCAATGGAAGCGTGGTTCAGCGAGGGCGTCCGGCGCGCAGTCGACAACTCCGTCGCCGTCACCAACGAGTACTTCGACGAACATAGCGACAAGCTTCGCAAGGAAGTTTTGTTTGCCGCCGCAAATCTCAACGACCTCTCGTCGTTAGATATTTCGACGGGACGATTTCAAAAATACGTCGATGCGCTTGCGGAACGCTTGAGTGCGGACGTCAAGGTCTACAATACGTTTCGTAAGGAAGTCGCGGCGGCGTCCGGCGGGTTCGCTGCGGTCGCGGAGCCTCCGTCGCAGGAAGAGATCGAACGCGTCGGCCGCGAGCAAACCTATGTCAGCACCGACGACAACAAAAGCCAGTTGCGCGCGATCACGATGCTGGACGTCAAAGGCGAGTCGGGCCAGGACCTGATCCTGGTCGTTGCGCGCGACGTAAATCCGAGAATCCTCGAAGCCGTCAAAGAGACACAGTCAACGGTCAAGAAATATACCGAGCTCGAAGCCAACCGCGACCAAGTTCAGGCGACGTTTATCCTCATGTACGGCCTCATAGCGTTCGTGATCCTGTTCGCCGCGATTTGGATCGGATTGGGAACCGCCAACCGCATCGTGACCCCGATCGGTCGTTTGATCGGGGCTGCCGAACGTGTCTCGGAGGGCGATCTTGCCGCGCGCGTGATGCTTGCACAGGAAGACGACGAATTGGCCTCGCTCGGCCGCGCGTTCAACCGGATGACGGCGCAACTGCAGAGCCAGCGCAACGAGCTTGTGGACTCGCATCGCCAAGCCGAGCAGCGCACGCGATTTACAGAAGCGGTGCTCTCAGGCGTGTCGGCCGGGGTCGTCGGGCTCGACGGGCAGGGGCGGGGGGATGTCGTCAACCGGTCGGCATTGACGCTGCTTAGCGCCAATCGCGACGATATCGTGGGCAAGGATCTGGGTACGGCGGTGCCGGAGCTTTCCGGCATCGTGACCCAAGCGATCACCGGCGTCGAAAGCCGGGTGCAGTCGCAGATCGACATCACCCGCGTCGGCAAAACGCTCAATCTGATCGTCACCGTGACGCGCGAGCGTGCGAGCGAGGACGACCGTGGCTTCGTGGTGACGTTCGACGACGTCACCGACCTCATCATGGCGCAGCGCACGTCGGCGTGGGCGGACGTCGCGCGCCGCATCGCGCACGAGATCAAGAACCCGCTGACGCCCATTCAGCTTTCCGCCGAGCGGCTGCGGCGCAAGTACAAGAAAGAAATCACGACCGATCCGGAAGTGTTCGAGCAGTGCACGCAGACCATCATCCGGCAGGTCGGCGACATCGGCCGCATGGTGGACGAGTTCTCGTCGTTCGCGCGCATGCCGCAACCCGTCATGCGGGACGAGGACATCGGCGAACTGATCCGTCACGCGGTGTTCTTGCAGCGCGTGTCGAACCCGCAGATCACATTCGCGCTGTTGACGCCGGACGAGCCGATCCATGTCGAGTGCGACGGGCGGCTGGTCAGCCAGGCGTTGACAAACGTGCTCAAGAACGCGGGCGAAGCGGTGCGCGCGAAGTTCGGGAAAGAGGGCGACGAGGAACAGCCCTTGGCCGATGGCGGGCGCATCGAGATCCGCTTGGTCCAGGATGCGGTGCGCGTCGGGGTCGAGGTGATCGACAACGGCGTCGGCTTGCCGAAAGAAGATCGCAACCGGCTGACCGAGCCTTACGTCACAAAGCGGGTGAAGGGCACGGGCCTTGGCCTGGCGATCGTGAAGAAGATCATGGAAGACCACAAAGGTGCGCTTGGCCTCGAAGACGCACCGAAGACGGACGACATCGGCGCCAACCGCGAAAGCGGCGCGCTGGTGAGGCTTACCTTCCCGCGGCGGATTGCTGCCGCGGTCAAACTTGCAGGTGAATGACAATGAGCAAGAACGCCGCCCTCCAGGCTTTGGACATTCTGATCGTCGACGACGAAGCAGACATCCGCGAACTCGTTGCGGGCATCCTTTCGGATGAGGGCTACAGCACGCGCCTCGCCGGCGACAGCGACGGGGCCTTGCGCGAGACGCGCTCGCGCCGGCCCGCGCTGATCATCCTCGACATCTGGCTGCAGGGCAGCCGGCTCGACGGGCTTCAAGTGCTCGACGAGATCAAGAAAGAGCATCCCGATTTGCCGGTTCTGGTGATCAGCGGCCACGGCAACATCGAGACTGCCGTCACAGCCATCAAGAAGGGCGCTTACGACTTCGTCGAAAAGCCCTTCAAAGCGGACCGCATCTTGCTGACGGTCGAGCGCGCCCTGGAGGCGCAACGCCTTCGACGGGAAAACGAATCCCTGAAAGAGCGTTTGTGGGACGACTTCGATCTCGTGGGGCAGAGCCATGCGATCGGCCAGCTGCGTCAGCTGATCGAACGCATCGCGCCGACGAACAGCCGCGTGATGATCACGGGCGGTCCGGGATCGGGCAAAGAGGTGGTCGCGCGCTTGCTGCACGCGAAGTCGCGCCGGCAGAAGAGCCCGTTCATCACCATCAATTGCGCCACGATCGCGCCGGAGCGCATGGAGATCGAGCTCTTCGGCGTGGAAGGGTCGGGCGAGTCGCGCAAGGTGGGGCTGTTCGAACAGGCGCACGGCGGCACGCTGTTCCTAGACGAAGTGCCGGACATGCCGATCGAGACGCAGGGGAAGATCCTGCGCGTGCTCGTCGAGCAGAATTTTACGCGCGTCGGCGGTACCCAGCGCGTGCAGGTGGACGTGCGCGTGATCTCGTCGTGTTCGGCCGATGCGCGCACGGAGATCCAAGACGGCCGGCTGCGCGAGGATTTGTACCACCGCTTGAACGTGGTGGGCATTCGCGTGCCGCCGCTGATCGAGCGGCGCGAGGACATTCCGGCTTTGATCGACCATTTCATGCACCGGATCGCGGGCGCGACAGGCTTGCAGCCGAAGAAGGTCGGCGATGACGCGATGGCGGCCCTTCAGGCGCACAATTGGCCCGGCAACATCCGCCAGCTTCGCAACAACGTGGAGCGATTGATGATCCTGGCCTCTGATTCGCCGGAAGGCGTGATCACGGCGGATCTGCTGCCGGCCGATGTCGGCAACTCGACGCCCGCGGTCAGCCAGGGTGCGGGCAGCGAGCGCATCATCGCGCTGCCGC
>JBKJZU010000515.1:0-3784 GCA_046715015.1 Micropepsaceae bacterium | reverse complement strand
CACCAGAAGGGCGGCGACCGCCATGATCGGAACGGACGCCACCATCCAAAGCCGCCGCCTGCCCCAGCGCGACTGTGTACGGTCGGAGACTACCCCCATGATCGGATCGAGGAAGACGTCGAGGAATCGCGCCGCGAAAAAGATCGCGCCGGCCACAAAGTAACCTAGCCCCACATCGACCGCGTAGAAATTAGGCAAGTGCACGGCGAGCGGCAGCCCCATCGCGGCAATCGGCAAGCCCGGAAGCGCATAGGCGAAGAGCCAAGATGCTTTGATCCGGTCCTTGGCTGCCGTTGGTGAGGCCATCAGACTTTTCCTTATTTTCTATGTTGGCGACACTTGAACACAACCCGCCCCAACCGCCAAATCGCGATCCCGTGCGCATCTTCGCCGGCTCGAATGGGCTGCAACCGGAGCGCGCCCACGCGATCTTGTTCAAGGTAACAAAACCCGTCTTCACCAATAAAACGCGTTGCCATCTTTGCCGGTTGGCTCCATCTATTGTTGCGAATGTAAGTAATGACGCATCGATTTTGGTAACCAGTAAAAGCGGAGTTTGAGCCTATGGCGCGTAAAACGAAGGTCGAACAACATGTCGAGAAGGAGGAGCCTAAACCCTCGACTGGCGACCGCTTCATCGAACTGACGGTGGACTTGGTGTGCTCCTACGTCAGCCGAAACCAAGTGCCGATGAGTGAACTGTCCGGTCTGATCGCGACGTTTCATTCCGCACTGACGGGCGCCGCTTCGGGCCACGTGGTCGAAGCCGAACGCCGCCCCGCCGTGACCGTCAAGAAGTCGATCGGCGACGACTACATCATCTGCCTCGAAGACGGGAAGAAGCTCACGATGCTAAAGCGTTACTTGCGCTCGCAGTACAACATGAGCCCCGAGGAATACCGCAAGAAATGGGACCTGCCGCACGACTATCCGATGGTCGCCCCGGCCTACGCCCGCCTGCGTTCGGCCTTCGCAAAGAAGATCGGCTTGGGCCGTGTCCCCGTCGCCCGCGGCCGCCGTTCCAAAGCGGCCTGAAGCCATCCCCATGAACAGGCGCGGCGGCCAGTGTACCGCCGCTTCTGTTTTGGGCCGCGCGCGTGCTAAAGCCCGCTCAGGCGATTTGCCCTCTTGGCGGAACTGGTAGACGCAACGGACTTAAAATCCGTCGTTCGCGAGGACGTGCCGGTTCGAGTCCGGCAGAGGGCACCACGCTTCGCCCTTGCGGGCTACGCGTGGCGCAGCCACGCAGAAGCCCGTGGGGGCGATGCGTGCCCGGCGTAGCTTGAGCGAAGCGAAAGCGAAGACGGGCAGGTGGGGACTACTCAAGCGGCTCCCCGCCGGCGCCGCGGATCAACGAGATCATCCCCTCGCGCACCGCCGCGAGCCGCTCCGCATCGCTCCCGCGCGCAACCAAACTCGTTCCAAACCGTCCCTCTCGGGTGAACGGATAGCTCCCGAGCGGAATGTCCGGAAACTGCTTCTGCAGCGCCGCCAATCCTGCAGCGATCGTCCCTTCGCCGAGATGCGCGCTCACCGTCACCGAACCCAACGCCTGACCGGCGACAAGCCGGCCGCGCACGTCCTCGAGCATCGCCTGCATGACGGCGGGGATGCCCGCCATCACGAACACATTCGCGAGTTGAAACCCCGGCGCCCCGGACAACGAATTGGCGATCAGGCTGGCACCATAGGGAATGCGCGCCATCCGCTGACGGGCCTCGTTGAACGTGCCGATATTCATCGCCGCATAACGCGCCGCCATCGCGGCAAAGACGGTCGGGTGAAAGTCGATCCCCGTCTCGAACGCCTTGGCCATGCAGTCGGCCGTAATGTCGTCGTGCGTCGGCCCAATCCCTCCGGTGGAAAACACGTAGTCGAAGCGTCCGCTCAAATGCCGGACGGCCGCTACGATTTCGGCCTCGATATCCGGCACGACCCGCGCCTCGCCGACTGGAATCCCAAGCTGCGCCAGCCAGCGCGCGATATAACCGGTGTTCGTATCCTGCGTCCGGCCGGACAGGATCTCGTCCCCGATCACCAAAATCGCGGCTCCGCGCCTGCGTCCGTCCATTGTTAACTGCCCGTCTGCCAATGTTCCTCTAGCGTGCTATATCTTGGCCGTGTAACCAAGCGCCCCGATGACCTACGTCCCTGCGACCACATTCAACGACAGCCGCGCCACCGGCGCGATCAAGCTGCACGGCCCCGAAGGCTTCGCCGGCATGCGCAAGGCAGGCCAACTGTCCGCCGCGTGCCTCGACATGATCGCCGACCACGTGAAGCCGGGCGTCACCACCGGCGAACTCGACGATCTGATCTACGATTTCGTGACTGCCGCCGGCGCCATCCCGGCGACGATGTTCTACCGCGGCTACCGCCACTCGAGCTGCATCTCGCTGAACGAAGTCGTCTGCCACGGCATCCCCGGCGATCGCGAACTCAAAGACGGCGACATCCTGAACATCGACGTCACGGCCATTGTCGACGGCTGGCACGGCGACACGAGCCGCATGTACCTCGCGGGCGACCCGCAGCTAAAAGCCCGCCGCCTCGTCGACGTCACCTACGAAGCGATGATGCGCGGCATCGAAACGATCAAGCCCGGCACCACGACCGGCGACCTCGGCCACGCGATCCAGGCCTTCGCCGAGGCCCATTCCTATTCCGTCGTGCGCGATTTTTGCGGCCACGGCGTCGGCAAAGTGTTCCACGACGCGCCGAACATTCTACACTACGGGCGCCCCGGCGCCGGCCTCGCCTTCAAGGAAGGCATGATCTTCACGGTCGAGCCGATGATCAACGCCGGCAAGTTCGGCGTGAAGCTGAAGAACGACGGCTGGACCGCGGTCACGAAAGACCGCTCGCTCTCCGCCCAGTTCGAACACACGGTCGGCGTCACCGCGACCGGCGTCGAAATCTTCACGGCCTCGCCCGCAGGCCGCCACAAACCGCCCTATGCCTAAACGCGGTCTAGCCGAAAGCGCGAGCGACCTCCCGCACTACATCGGCCACCGAGACCGCCTGCGCGAACGCTTTCGCGAGGGCGGCGAAGACGCGCTGCCGGACTACGAACTCCTTGAGCTCATCTTGTTTGCAATCCCGCGCATCGACACGAAACCGCTCGCCAAGCGGATGCTCGACGCCTTCAACGGCGACCTCGAAGAGCTACTGTCGGCGCCACGCGAACAGCTGAAGAAAATCGAAGGCGTGGGCGACGTCGTCGTCGATCAATTGAAAATCGTCCGCGCCGCCGCCAGCCGACTGCTCCGCGAGAAAGCGAAGAAGACCGACACCACGCTTTCCTCGTGGCGCGCCCTCGTCGACTATTGCATGGCGCAGATGGCGCGCGAGCAAACCGAGCAATTCCGCATCCTGTTCCTCGACCGCAAGAACAAGCTCCTGCGTGACGAGGTGCAAAACCGCGGCACCGTCGACCACACGCCGGTCTATCCGCGCGAAGTGGTCAAGCGCGCCCTCGAACTCGGCGCCAGCGCCATCATCCTGGTCCACAATCACCCAAGCGGCGACCCGACGCCGTCGTCCAGCGACGTCGAAATGACGAAGCAAATCGTCGAGGCCGCCAAGACACTCGACATCGCAGTCCACGACCACCTCATCATCGGCCGCCAAGGCCACGCGAGCCTGAAACAACTCGGGCTGATGTAGAGCCCGGAAAGTCGCCCGCCAGAAAACGGACGCAATCGAATCCGTAACAGCGTAACATTGGCGGCTCTCCGCCGTTTCTGACGTAACACTGACGTAACCGAGCGTAACCGAGCGTAAC
>JBKJZU010000514.1:0-6425 GCA_046715015.1 Micropepsaceae bacterium | reverse complement strand
CCGCAATACGCCCCGGATGCGTACGCGCAGCCTCGCGCACGAGCTCCGGCTGTTTTACCGCGACCGTGCCCAAGATCACGCGCTTCACCCCCGCATCCAGCCACCGCTCGATGGCGGCACGATCGCGAATCCCGCCGCCAAGCTGGACGGGCAGGGCCGTGCGCCTCAGGATTTCACGAACCGCTGATGCATTCTTCGCCGCGCCCTCGATCGCTCCGTCAAGATCGACGATATGCAGCCACGAAAACCCAAGCGCCTGAAACGACAACGCTTGGCTCCCCGGATCGTCGTTGAACACGGTCGCACTCGCCATGTCGCCGCGCAGCAGCCGCACGCACTTGCCGTTTTTGAGGTCGATCGCCGGAAACAGAATCACGGCCGCCACCGCACGAAATTCTGCAGCAGCTGCAAACCCACCGCTTGGCTCTTCTCCGGATGAAACTGCGTGCCGATCATGTTGTCGCGCGCCACGACAGCGGCGAAGGGCCCGCCGCAATCGGTGGAGGCGACAACATCACGATCATGCTCGGGAGCAAACTCATAGCTGTGCACGAAATACGCATGCGCCTCGTTATCTTGCACATGCGCGAGCACGGGATGGGCCCGTGACATACGAAGCGTATTCCACCCCATATGCGGAATCTTGAGCGCCGGGTCGCTGGGCGTGAGGCGCACAACATCGCCTTCGATCCACGCAAGCCCCTCGTGCGCGCCGTGCTCAAGCCCGCGCGTCGCCATCAGTTGCATACCGACGCAAATACCCAAGAACGGAATGCCGCGCCGTTTGACCGCCTCGGTCACCGCGTCGACCATCCCCGGCACCGCGCGCAAGCCCCTCATGCAGTCGGCAAAGGCACCGACACCGGGCAGCACGATCCGCTCTGCACGCCGCACCTCGTCCGCGTCGCGCGTCACGGTCACGCGCGCGCTGAGCCCGCCGTCGCTTACGGCGCGCGCCATCGCTTTCTCGGCGGATCGCAGATTCCCCGAGCCGTAGTCGATAATGGCGACGACGCCTGTCATCCCGCGCGCCGTCCTCCGAACGGTAAGGCGAGCACCGCAAGCACGATCACCGAAACGAATGCGCGATAGAAGAACACGAACGACGACAGTAAAATGTGTTCCGGATTGTGCCGCAGATTGGTGACCCCGCAGTCGAACACTTCAAAGAAGTCGAAGACCGCCGCCTTCAAACTCATATCCGCCCAAAAGAAAAAGTACGGCCGATAGGATTCCTGAAGCGTCCAACCAGGCACCGGCGCGACGGTCACGATGCCCTCGGGCACCGTTCTGAACACGGCGTCCGTGCATGACGAAACGCTGTTGTCGACGAAAAACGCTACCGGCCGCGTCTCCACGCTGTAAGGATCGCTTGGCGCGTCGATCATCAGCGTCACCTGCGCCACGGCGTGCGTGGCAAGCGCGCCGGCAACCGGCAACGACAGGATCGCCAGCATCGCATAGAGCAGTGTGCCGACCCGCGGCGCACCCGCGACATAGGCTTGCAGCAAGGGCAATGCGACCGGCATGAACACGATCGCGACCGCCAGATACACGAGGGCAATCTCGGCAAACGCAAGCTGCCAATCGGCTGTGTACTGCCGCGCCAAAAAGAACAGCGGCACCGCAACGACGGCCGCGACCGCCAGCGGCAGCACGCGTCCCATCACCCACCAATTGATCTCAGCCGGTCGCCCCGCCAAAACCCGGCCGATCGCGAACAAGGCGTGCACCGCCGGAATGGCAATTGTCAGGATCGCCAGAATCGCGAATGCCGCCGCCGGCACCTGATAGATAAGCAAAAGAACCAGATCGTGCATGGCATCAAACCCGCCGAAGATCAGCCCCAACTTGAGGCGGAGCAAGGCGGTCGCGTCAACGGTGCAATGCTGCGGCCTTTAGGGCTTAGAGGCTTCCCTTTGTCGACGGCACGCCGGTTTGCCGCGGATCCGCCTCGAACGCCTCGCGCAAAGCCCGCGCGCACGCCTTGTAGCAACTCTCGGCGATGTGATGATTGTTCTCGCCATAGAGGTTCTCGATGTGCAACGTCAGCCCTGCGTTTTGTGCCAGCGCCTGGAACCATTCTTTGAACAACTCTGTGTCCATCTCGCCAAGCTTCGGCCGGCTGAACGACACTTTCCAAATCAGATAGGGACGCATCGACACGTCTACCGCACAGCGCGTCAACGTCTCGTCCATCGGGATCAGCGCCGTGCCGAAACGGCGAATGCCCTTGCGCTCGCCCAAGGCCTTGGCGATCGCCAATCCGATCACGATGCCGGTATCTTCGGTCGTGTGGTGAAAGTCGATATGCGTGTCGCCCTTCGCCCGCACCTTCAGGTCGATCGACGAATGCTTGGAAAAGCTCTCGAGCATATGGTCGAGGAAGCCGATCCCGGTCTGAATGTCGGACGTGCCCGTCCCGTCAAGGTCGAGGGCCACGGAAATATCGGTCTCGCGCGTTTTGCGATCGATGTTCGCTTTGCGCATGGAAATAAGCCTTTCAAGCCCTTTGCGGACGAACCGCCCGCCGTCATATAGCAGGTTGTCCTAATTTTGAGCGAAAGGCGGAACCGCGCATGGTTGACGAGGCAGGGCAGGGCGAAATCTGGCGCCGCACGACCATCCTTTCCGTCCGTAAGGGCGGCCATGTCGTCGTCGCGGGCGACGGTCAGGTCAGCCTCGGCCAAACGGTCATGAAGGGCAACGCACGCAAAGTTCGCCGCCTTGGCCAAGGCAAAGTGATCGCAGGCTTCGCCGGCGCGACGGCGGATGCCTTCACATTGTTCGAACGTTTGGAATCCAAGCTCGAAACCCACCCAGGCAATCTCACGCGGGCCGCAGTGGAACTTGCGAAGGATTGGCGTACCGACCGCTACCTCCGCCGCTTGGAAGCGATGCTCGCTGTCGCCGACGCTCAAACGAGTTTGATCCTCTCGGGCTCCGGCGACGTCGTCGAACCGGAAGACGGATTGATCGGCATCGGCTCCGGCGGGAACTACGCACTGGCCGCCGCCCGCGCGCTGCTCACGCTCGACTTCTCAGCCGAAGACATCGCCCGGCGCGCCATGAAAATCGCGGGCGATATCTGCGTCTACACGAACCACGAACTCACCCTGGAAAGCCTTTAGTTCATGAGCGTCCTCACCCCGCGCGACATCGTTTCAGAACTCGACCGCTACATTGTCGGCCAAGCCGCCGCCAAACGCGCGGTCGCGATTGCGTTGCGCAACCGCTGGCGCCGCCAGCAATTGCCGCAGGACCTGCGCGAAGAGGTTCAGCCCAAAAACATCCTGATGATCGGGCCAACCGGCGTCGGCAAAACCGAAATCTCCCGCCGCCTTGCCCGTCTCGCCAACGCGCCATTTCTGAAAGTCGAAGCAACGAAATTCACGGAAGTCGGCTATGTCGGTCGCGACGTCGAACAGATCGTGCGCGACCTCGTCGAAATCGGCATCGCAAGCGCGCGCGAGCGCCGCCGCAAGGACGTGAAGGCCCGCGCCGAACGCGCCGCCGAAGACCGCGTGGTCGAAGCGCTGGTCGGCGCCGGCGCGGCGGAATCCACCCGCGAAACCTTTCGCCGCAAACTGCGCGAGGGCGAACTTGATGACAGGGAAATCGAACTGAACGTTGCCGACACCGGCGGGTCAATGTCGCAATTCGAAATCCCCGGCATGCCCGGCGCAAGCGTCGGCATGGTCAATCTGAACGATATTTTCGGTAAGGCGTTCGGCAGTCGTCAGAAACTCCGCAAGATGAAGGTCGTCGACGCCCACGCACCGCTGATCGCGGAGGAATCCGACAAGCTGATCGACAACGAAGCGCTCGTCCAAGATGCGATCAAGACGGTCGAGAACGACGGCATCGTCTTCATCGACGAGATCGACAAAATCTGCGCGCGGGACGGCGGGGCGCGCGGCGGCGCCGATGTCAGCCGCGAAGGCGTGCAGCGCGATTTGCTGCCGCTGATCGAAGGCACCACGGTGTCCACGAAACACGGACCGGTGAAAACCGACCACATCCTGTTCATCGCTTCGGGCGCGTTCCACACCGCAAAGCCCTCCGACCTGCTGCCCGAACTGCAAGGCCGCCTGCCGATCCGCGTCGAGTTGCAAGCTCTGACGCGCGACGACTTCCGCCGCATCCTGACCGAACCCGAGGCAAGTCTGATCAAGCAGTACAAAGCGTTGATGGCGACCGAAGGGGTGTCCCTCGAATTCACCGAGGACGGGATTGATGCGCTGGCCGATGCCGCCGCCGAGGTGAATGCGACCGTGGAAAACATCGGCGCGCGCAGGTTGCAGACCGTGATGGAACGAGTGCTCGAAGAGGTAAGCTTCCACGCGCCCGATAGTTCGGGTGCACGAATCAATGTGGACAAGAACTTCGTCACCCGCGAAATCGGCGCGCTGACTAAGAATTCCGACCTCTCGCGCTTCATACTTTGACGCGAGATTGCATACGTGCACACTCACCAGGAGAGCTAAGATAAACGAATAAAAAGACGCTCTAACATGTTGAGAAATCTGGAACTCCCCAACGAATCGCGTTAGCCTGTTTCCAGCAGAGCAGCGCCATCGGGTCGAATCCTCCCCCCGGATTCACGGTAGGCGCACCAGTTGGGGTCGCGGGTGCCAGAGCGAAACCTCTTTGTGTGTTTTCCCGAGAGTGACGGGGGCCATTCGTATTTGGCCGCCCGCGAAGTCTTCAATCCGAAGAGCATCGCACACCTTCTCTTTCGCAACACAGTCGCAGAGTCGTTTGAGGCCGTAGCAGCAGGTCAAGCGACCTACGCGGTCGTGCCTTTCTACAATTCGATCACGCAGTGGGACGGCGCGACGCTGAAGGCGCTGGCCAGCGGCGGCTACGAAGTCTTCGCGCAAGTCTGCATGCCGACAAGCTATGTCCTCGTCGCGCACACCGATTACATCGACGAGTTCCTGCAGACCTACACCTCGATCAAAGAGTTGGGCGAAAACCCCAGTGCCGAAGACAAGGCGAAGATCTACACGCGGTTCCTGACGCGCATTTACGTCGGCGCTCATGCCGACGAACAATACCGCGGTCGCTTGATCCGCCCCGACTTGAAGAATTCGACCGTCGAACTGTCGCGCAACCCGCTGCGCATCTTGGAGGAGCTTTGCCGCTCCGACCAGATGATGCAGATGATGAAGTTCGGCCGCACCGGCACTGAGACGCGCGCCGATCGCTCCGGCGGCGGTATTTATCTGCAGACTGCGCAGCAAACCCGCGTGGTCGACACGGTCCAGGCCCCGGCCGCACTCGTCGCCGCAGGCTTGCTGGATGCACCCGGCGACCCGGACGGCTGGGATCAACCCGGCTCGCTGGGCGAGATCGTCACGTTGCTCCGTAAGCTGCTCGTGCTCTTGAACGTCTACTCGTTCGGCGCTCCCGACCTGCCCGAGAATACGACGCAATACCTGCTCATCGGCCGCCGCGGCGAAGCCGCGCCTGCCAAGGACGCGCTAACGCTCCCCGCGACGGTGACGACCCGCATCATGACTATGGTGCGCCCGGTCGTGAAGAAGTCGAGCGCGGACCAATGGCTGAAACCGTTCAACGACATCTCGCGCATCGTGAAACAGTACGGTTTTGTTTTCGACCGCGCCCCGATCACGGTGTCGTCGGCAAAGAGCGCGACGTTCCTCTACGAAGGCGGCAAGGTCAAAGACGGCATCCTGGCGTCGCCCGGAAGCATCTTGGGTTGGTTGTTCGGCGAAGGCCCGGGCTTCACCGGCAAAGACCGGACGATGCGCAAGCTGCTGGAGAAAAAACCGTCCGACAAACCGGTGGACGGCCGCTTCTTCCTCGGCGAGTACCCAAGCTGGTGCTATCAAGGCCTCGACCCGAAGCCTGGCGACAACTCGCGCTGCTGCGCCGAGCCGCATGCAACGGCGTCCGCCGAAACCGATCCGTTCCCGCAGATCGTCCAATGGCTCGTTGGCAGCCTCATCGCGCTGACGGTCGCCGGTCTGGTCGCGATGTTCCTGTGGTGCCCGTTGACCGGTGCGTGCGGAACGTCGTCGTTCCGGCCGCAAGAGCTGCAGATCGTTCCGCCGACAAACGTTCCGTCGGACGCGCAACAAGCGCCGCCCGCCACGCAACCGCCCGCCGACAACTCGTCTCTGCCGCCCGGCACGTCAACGCAGGCACCAGGCACATCGTCTCAGCCGCCCGCACTCGCGCCGGCGACAAGTTCGCCGGTCAGCGAACCTCCGCAGCCTTCGACCTACCCCGGTGTCGAAGGCCCCGCAACGAGCCCGAGCAACTCTTCGCAGCCGTCAGGCACCTCGTCGATCGTTCCGACAACGAGCACGCCGTCGCAGCCTTCGAGCACGTCGTCTGAGGCACTCGCACCGGCGAAGCCCCCGGTGAGCGAGCCTGCGCAGCCTTCGAGCTACCCC
>JBKJZU010000513.1:0-3524 GCA_046715015.1 Micropepsaceae bacterium | reverse complement strand
GGCTACGTCGGCTTCAAGAGCTCAACGCTCCCGAGATCATCATCCGCAACGAGAAGCGCATGCTTCAGGAGGCCGTCGACGCACTGTTCGACAACGGTCGCCGCGGCAAGACGATCACGGGTCCGAACAAGCGTCCGCTCAAGTCGCTCAGCGACATGCTCAAGGGCAAGCAGGGTCGGTTCCGCCAGAACCTCCTCGGCAAGCGCGTCGACTACTCGGGTCGCTCGGTCATCGTCGTCGGTCCGACTCTCAGGCTGCACCAGTGCGGTCTGCCGAAGAAGATGGCGCTCGAGCTCTTCAAGCCGTTTATCTACAACCGGCTTGAGGCGAAGGGCCTTTCGGCGACCGTCAAGCAGTCGAAGAAGATGGTCGAAAAGGAACGTCCCGAAGTGTGGGACATCCTGGCCGAAGTCATCCGCGAGCATCCGGTTCTTCTGAACCGCGCGCCGACGCTCCACCGTCTGGGCATCCAGGCGTTCGAACCGGTGCTGATCGAAGGCAAGGCGATCCAGCTTCACCCGCTGGTTTGCACGGCGTTCAACGCCGACTTCGACGGTGACCAAATGGCCGTTCACGTGCCGCTGTCCCTAGAAGCGCAGTTGGAAGCGCGCGTGCTCATGATGTCGACGAACAACATCTTGAGCCCTGCGAACGGCAAACCGATCATCGTGCCGAGCCAGGATATCGTGCTCGGCATCTACTACTGCTCGCTCGACCGCGACGGCGAACCCGGGGAAGGCAAGAGCTTCGTCGATATGGGCGAAGTCGAACACGCGCTTGCGCAGAACGTCGTCACGCTGCACTCGAAGATCAACGTCCGCTACAAGACCGTGGACGCTCAGAACAAGCCGACAATCGTACGTGTCAACACCACGCCGGGCCGCTTGATGATCGCGGAGCATTTGCCGCGCCATCCGAACGTGCCCTTCACGATGGTGAACCGCGTTCTGCGTAAGGCCGAAATTTCGGCGCTGATCGATATCGTCTATCGCCACTGCGGACAGAAAGAGACTGTTCTGTTCGCCGACGCGATCATGGCGCTGGGCTTCAAGGAAGCCTACAAGGCCGGCATCTCGTTCGGTAAGGACGACATGGTCGTTCCGCACACGAAGGAGCGCCTGGTCGAAGAGACGCGCAAGCAGATCAAGGACTACGAGAAGCAGTATCAAGACGGCTTCATCACCGAAGGCGAAAAGTACAACAAGGTCGTCGACGCTTGGTCGAAGTGCACCGACCGCGTCGCCGAAGAAATGATGCGCGAGATTTCCTCGCAAAAGCGCGATCCGGTGACCAAGCGCGTCACGGAGATCAACTCGATCTACATGATGTCTCACTCGGGCGCGCGCGGTTCGCCGACCCAGATGAAGCAGCTCGCGGGTATGCGCGGCCTGATGACGAAGCCCTCGGGTGAAATCATCGAGACGCCGATCATCTCGAACTTCAAAGAAGGCCTCACCGTTCTCGAGTACTTCAACTCGACGCACGGTGCGCGTAAGGGTCTGGCCGACACGGCGCTTAAGACGGCGAACTCGGGCTACCTGACCCGCCGTCTCGTCGACGTGGCGCAGGACTGCATCATCGTCGCCGACGATTGCGGCACCAAGCTCGGCATCACCGTGGGCGCCGTCCTCGACGGCGGCAACGTGGTTGCGACGCTTGGCGAGCGCACGCTTGGACGCACCGCCGCGGAAGACATCCGCGATCCGGCCTCGAACAAGGTTCTGGTCAAGCGCAACGAGGAAATCACCGAAGACAAGGTGGACCTCATCGAGAACGCGCACGTGCCGAAGGTGAAAATCCGCTCGGTGCTGACCTGCGATCTCAAAGTCGGCGTCTGCGCGAAGTGCTACGGCCGCGACTTGGCTCGCGGTACGCCCGTAAACTCGGGCGAGGCTGTCGGCGTCATCGCCGCACAGTCGATCGGCGAGCCGGGCACGCAGCTTACGATGCGTACCTTCCACATCGGTGGCGCGGCGCAGGTTGCCGAGCAGTCGTTCACGGACGCAAGCCACGACGGCAAGATCAAGATCGTCAATAAGAACTTGGTCAAAGACTCGACCGGCATGTTCCGCGTCATGGGTCGCAACAGCCAGGTCGTGATCGTCGACGAAAACGGTCAGGAACGCGCCAGCTACAAGGTGCAGTTCGGCGCGCATCTCAAGTTCGACGAAGGCGACATGGTCAAGCGCGGCCAGCGCATCGTGGAATGGGACCCGTACACGATCCCGATCCTGACCGAAAAGGCCGGTGTCGCGAAATACGAAGGCTTGGTCGAAGGCATCTCGCTGCAAGAGGTCACGGACGAATCGACCGGCATCTCGTCGAAGAAGATCCTTGACTGGCGCTCGAACTCGCGCGGCAGCGACTTGCGGCCGGCGATCTCGGTCCGCGACAAGAAGGGCGAGGTCATCAAGCTCGCGAACAAAGGCGAGGCGCGCTATCTGCTCCCGGTCGACGCGATCTTGTCGGTCGAGGACGGCGCAGACGTGCGCGAAGGCGACATCCTGGCCCGTATCTCGACCGAAGGCGCGAAGACGCGCGACATCACCGGCGGTCTGCCGCGTGTTGCCGAACTCTTCGAAGCCCGCAAGCCCAAGGACCACGCGATCATCGCGGAAGCCGACGGCTGGATCGAATTCGGCAAGGACTACAAGAACAAGCGCCGCGTCATCCTGAAGCCGAAGAACGACAAACACGAACCGATCGAGTACTTGATCCCGAAGGGCAAGCACATCGCGGTGGCCGAAGGCGACTTCGTCGAAAAGGGCGACTTCATCTTGGACGGCAATCCGGCACCGCACGACATCCTGCGAATCCGGGGCGTCGAAGCGTTGGCGGCCTACCTGGTGCAAGAAATTCAGGAGGTCTACCGGCTGCAGGGCGTGAAGATTAACGACAAGCACATCGAGGTCATCGTCCGTCAGATGCTCCAGAAGGTGGAGATCGAGGACGGCGGCGACACGACGCTGGTCCAGGGCGAACAGCTCGACTTCATCGAGTACGAGGAAATCAACGCAAAGGCCAAGGCCGAGGGCATCAAGCTAGCCGTCGGTAAACCGGTGCTCCTCGGTATCACGAAGGCGTCGTTGCAGACCCGTTCGTTCATCTCGGCGGCGTCGTTCCAGGAAACCACCCGCGTCCTCACCGAGGCGGCGGTTTCCGGCAAGGTCGATACGCTCGAAGGCTTGAAGGAAAACGTGATCGTCGGCCGCCTAATACCGGCCGGCACGGGCGGCATGATGACGCGCCTGAAGGCGCTGGCAGCCGAACGCGACAAGGCAATCCTCGACGCCCGCCAAGCGGCGCTGCCGCCGGCCAACCCGCCGACGAGCAACGCGGCGGAGTAGGGCGCGAAAAGCGAAAGAAAAGGCCGGGCCAAACCGCTCGGCCTTTTCATTTTATGCCGGCCATCTCGTCGCGCCCATAGGCGCAGAAAATGGCGGCAATCTTTGTTGACGAAAGAAGATTGCGCGCGTACAACCCGCGCCTCATTTGACGGCTGGCCGTAGGGAACACCCTAAACG
>JBKJZU010000512.1:0-5701 GCA_046715015.1 Micropepsaceae bacterium | reverse complement strand
AACCCGGACCCAGCGAAATGTGCAACTTGATGCAAGCATCCACGATGTTCCCAGTAATGTCGTTGAGAGCCATCCCTCCTCGCATTGCATTCTCCGCGCCTCCGCGTGCAATTCCTACTTCATGGCTCAGGGTTTTAATTTGCCGGCGTCGATGAGCTTACCGTCGTGCAGCAGCCAAGTGCGGTCCATCTTAACGGCCATCTGCAGATTGTGGGTCGCGATCAAAGCGGAGACGCCGCGCGCACGGCAGATGTCGACGAGGATGCCGAAGACCATGTCCGCAGTGCGCGGGTCGAGGTTGCCGGTCGGCTCGTCCGCGAGGATGAGGCGCGGCTGATTGGCCAGCGCGCGGGCGATCGCCACGCGTTGCTGCTCGCCGCCGGACAGTTTGCCGGGCCGATGCGTGAGACGGTGCTGAAGCCCCACCATCGTAAGCAGACGGGTTGCGATCGTCTCTGCTTCGCGGCTGCGCCGGCCGCCGATGAGTTGCGGCATAGCGACGTTTTCGACCGCGTTGAATTCCGGCAGCAAGTGATGGAATTGATAAACGAAGCCAAGCTGGTTGCGGCGGATGGACGTGCGTTCTTCGTCGCCGAGCTTCGAGCAGTCGCGGCCGTTGATGATGACGACGCCGCTGGTCGGCGGTTCCAGCAGCCCTGCGATGTGCAGCAACGACGACTTGCCGGAACCGGAGGGTCCGACGAGCGCCACGATCTCTCCCGGCATCATTTGGCCGGTGATGTTGCGGAAGATTTCGATCCGCTCTTCGCCCGCCCCGAATGAGCGGGTCACGCCGTGAAGCGCAAGCGTCGGCATGGTTTGTACGGCCGCGCGCGTTGTCGTGGGATCGGGGGCGTATTGCTCATTCATAGCGCAGCGCATCCACCGGATCGAGTTTCGCCGCGCGCCAAGCGGGATAGACCGTCGCCAGGATCGAGAGCGTGAGCGAGGTCAACACAACGATCGTCACTTCGCCGGTTTCCATTTTGGCCGGAAGCTTGCTCAAGAAATAGAGCGTGCTGGGGAAGAGATCCATTCCCGATACCCACATCAGAAACTGACGAATTTCTTCGATGTAGGTGCAAAACAGGACGCCCAGCGAAAAACCCACGAACGTGCCGACAATGCCGATCGCAGAGCCCGACATCAGGAACACGCGAAGGATCGTTCCCGACGTCGCGCCCATTGTGCGCAAAATCGCGATGTCGCGAGCCTTGTCGTTCACCATCATGATCATGCCGGACACGATGTTAAAGCCGGCGACGATGATGATCAGCGAGAGGATCAAGAACATGACCGTTCGTTCGACTTGGAGCGCGTCGAAGAACGTCTTGTTCACCTGCGTCCAATCGACGAGGCGCGCGGTTTCGCCGACGGTCGCCAAGATCCGCGGACGAATTTCGTTCACGAGGTCAGGATCGCTGACCATGACCTCGATGCCGGTGACGCCGTTTCCGCGGTTGAAGTAGAGCTGCGCTTCGGCAAGCGGCATGAAGATCACGGACTGGTCGTACTCCGACATGCCGACCTTGAATGTGCCGGCGACCGCGTATTGCTTCTCGCGCGGCGTGATGCCGAACGGCGTGACGTTGCCGCGCGGCGACAGCAGTTTGAGGTTCATTCCCGGCATTAGGCCCATTTGATCGGCGAGGCGTTCGCCGATGAGCACGCTGGAACTGTTCGACTGGTAGCGTTGGATCGCGCCTTCGCTGAGCGAGTCCGCGACCAGCTTCATGTTCATGATGTCTTCGGGGCGGACGCCGCGCACTAGGACGCCGGGTGAGGCGCCCGCCGCAGTCGCAAGCGCTTGGCCTTCGACAAGCGGGGTCACGCGGACGACGCCGGGTACGCGGCGTAAGCGGACGGCGAGGTTATCCCAGCCCTGGACGGTCGGACCCAAGCCCTGGACCACGAAGTGGCCGTTGAAGCCTAGAATCTTTCCCATCAGCTCGTCGCGAAAGCCGTTCATCACAGACATCACGATGATGAGCGTCGCCACGCCGAGCGCGATGCCGGCGAGCGAGAAGCTTGCGATGACGGAGATCCAGCCTTCCTTGCGCCGCGCGCGCAGGTACCGGCCGGCGAGCATCCACTCGAAGGCCGAGAACGGCGCTGTTCCGCTTTTGCGCGGCCGCTGAGGAGCGGTGCGCATTTGCTGCTGCGAAACGTCGACGACGCGGTTCATCAAGTCCTTCGGGTGAACAGATTCAACGCAGCCTCAGGTTCAAGGTGTTGGCGTTCGCCGGTCTTGCGGTTCTTGATCTCGACCTGATTGTTCGCGAGCCCCCGCGGGCCCACGATGACCTGCCAAGGCAGGCCGATCAGGTCGAACGCCGAGAACTTCGCCCCTGCCCGTTCGTCCGTGTCATCATATAGGACTTCAACTCCGGCGGCGCCCAGTTTTTGGTAAAGATCCTCGCAAACCTGCCGGGTTTTCGGGTCGTCCGGCTTCAGACTGATAAGGCCTACCCGGTAGGGGGCGACGCTCTCGGGCCAAATGATGCCCGCGTCGTCGTGGCTGGCTTCGATGATGGCGCCGAGCAGGCGCGAGACGCCGATGCCGTACGAACCCATTTCGACCAGCACGTCGTCGCCGTTTGGCCCTGCCACCTTCGCGTTCATCGGCTTCGAGTATTTGGTGCCGAAGTAGAAGATGTGGCCGACCTCGATGCCGCGCGCGGCGAGTTGTTTGTCGGCCGGGATTTTCGCGAAGGCTTCCGCGTCGTGTTTCTCGTCGGTCGCGGCGTAGAGCGACGTGCGCTGATTGATGAAAGGCTCCAGGTCGCCGTCGAAGTCGACGTTCTCGGGCACCGGCATGTCGACCAGGTCTTTGTGACAATAGACCTGGCTCTCGCCGGTGTCGGCCAGAACGATGAATTCGTGGCTCAAGTCGCCGCCGATCGGACCGGTGTCGGCCTTCATCGGAACGGACTTCAGCCCCATGCGTGCGAACGTGCGCAGGTAGGCCACGAACATCTTGTTGTAGGCGCGGCGCGCGCCGGCTGCGTCGATGTCGAAGGAGTAACTGTCCTTCATCAGGAACTCGCGCCCACGCATGACGCCGAAGCGCGGGCGGATCTCGTCCCGGAACTTCCATTGGATATGATAGAGGATGCGCGGCATGTCCTTGTAAGACCGCACGGCCGAACGGAAGATGTCGGTGATCATTTCCTCGTTCGTCGGGCCGTAGAGCAAATCGCGTTCATGACGGTCCTTGATGCGCAGCATCTCCTTGCCGTAGGCGTCGTAGCGGCTGCTCTCGCGCCACAGGTCGGCCGGCTGCAGCGTCGGCATCAGGAGTTCGATCGCCCCTGCCCTGTCCTGTTCCTCGCGCACGATCTGTTCGATCTTGCGTAAGACCCGGTGGCCGAGCGGCAGCCACGAGTAGATGCCGGCCGCTTGCTGGCGGATCAGGCCCGCGCGCAGCATGTAGCGGTGGGAGACGATTTGAGCCTCAGCCGGCGTCTCGCGCAGCAGCGGCATGAAAGAGCGGGAAACGCGCATTTGTGGTGTCTGATTCTCGTGCGAGCGGGTTGTGCACAGTCTTAGCGGCCGCAATAGGGCGGCGCAAACCCGCTGATTTTCGGGCGAACTGCCCCTGTGGCTCAGGCAGGGGGCGGTCGCCGGTTACTGCAGCGTGGCGCTGTCCAGGTTCAGCTTGTCGATCGGGATGCGGACCACATCGGGCCGTTTCTTCTTGAGCGCGTTGAAGAAGACGGTGCCATCGCCCACGACCACCATCGAGGCTTTCGTAGGGTCGTAGAGTTTGGCCGCGACCGCTTTGGCGCTTGCTGGCGTCACGGCTGAGACGTCGGCGACGTAGGTCGAGAGCTTGTCCAGCGGGATGCCGAAGGCGGCCAACGTCGCGAGCTGACCGGCAAGACCCGACGCCGTTTCGACGTCGCGGCCGAAAGAGCCGATCAGGTTCGCTTGGCGGGCGCCGAGTTCGGCGGTGGGCACTTCCGTGCCCATGATCTTCGCGAACTCTTGGTTCATGAGATCGCTGACTTGGACCGCCGACTCGTTCTTCGTTTGCGCCAGGACAATGATCGGGCCTGGAGCCTGGCGCGCGGCGAAGCCGGAACTGACGCCATAGGACAGCCCGCGCTTGATGCGGATTTCTTGGTTCAAGCGCGCGGAGTAGCCGCCGCCCAAGACCGAGTTCGCGACCAATGCCGGGAAGTAGTCGTCGGCGGTGCGTGGAACGCCGAGCATGCCGAAGCTGACGGCCGCCTGGCCCGACTTCGGCAAATCAATCACGACCGCGCGGGTGCCGCCCGCCGCCATCGTTGCATCCGGGTCGGCGCCTGCGGGGTTCGGCGGTTGCTTCCAGTCGCCGAAGTATTTTTCGGCGAGCTTCTTGCCGTCTTCGGCCGAGATGTCGCCCGCGATCACGAGCAGCGCGTTGTCGGGGCGCCAGTTGCGCTGGTGGAAAGCGGAAAGGTCGGCCTGCTTGATTGCGGCCACGCTTTTCGGCGAGGCGACACTGCCATAGGGACCGAGGCCGAACAGCACGCGCGTCATTGCAAAGCGTGCGACTTGACCGGGTTGGCGCAGGGCAACCTGTAGGCCGTCAAGCGTCTGTTGGCGTTGGCGCTCGACTTCTTCGGCGGCGAAGGCGGGGTTGCGCGCGACGTCGGCCATGATCGCCATCGCATCGGCGGCGCGGTCGGCGCGGGTTTCGAGCGAGACGAGGGAGTTGTCGGCGCTGGCGCCTGCGCTGAGTTCGGCGCCCAAGGCTTCGATTTGGCGCGCGATGTCGGTGGCGCTGCGCGTCTTCGTGCCTTTCGTCATCACGTCGGCGGCGAGCGAAGCTAGGCCGCCCAGCGTTTCGGGATCACTGCTTGAGCCGGAGAGAACGCCGAGTGATGCGCTTACGATCGGCACATCGCGCTTCGAGGCGACAATCACGCGCAGACCGTTCGCGAGTTTCGTGTCGCTCGGCGCCGGCAGTTTGGCTGCGACCGGGGCTTGCGGCGCGGGCGGTTTCACGCGCTGCGCTTCGGGTGCCAGCGTGAACGTCGGGATCTCGTTCGCTGGGATGTCGAGCTTTTGCGCTTGGACGGTTGCGGCCGTTGCGATCGCGTCGGCTTTTGCGTCCTTGGGCTTCGTTTCCTCGGCCAGGTAGCGGATCGTGATGCGCTTGTTGTCGTCGAGGATCGCCTTGGCGACGCGTTGGACGTCGGCGGCGGTGACGGCCTGGATGCCCGCGAGCAACTTGTCGGCGTATTTCGCGTCGCGGAAGCGGATGACGGCGTTCGCGAGTTCGTTCGCTTTGCCGAATGCGGTCTCGCGGCCTTCCAAGGTTTCCGAGACGAGTTCGTTCTTCGCCTCGTCGAGTTCGGCTGCCGTCACTTGCGTGTCGCGCATCTTGGCGATTTCGGCCATCAGGCTCTTCACGCCGTCATCGGCGGATTTGCCTTCGCTCAAAACCGCGGCGACCGTGTAGGCGCCGGGGTCGCGCGTCGCCTCAAGGTTCGTGAACACTTGCGCTGCGATTTGCTGCGTGTAGACGAGCGATTGGTAGAGCCTGGAGCTTTCACACTTGGCCAGGATCGCGTCGAGCACGGTCAGCGCTGCGAGATCCGGGCTCAACGAGTTCGGCTGCGGGAACGAGATCGAAACGGCCGGCAGCGGCGTGTTCGGCTCATAGACCGTGTAGTCCTTCGCCGCGGCGCGCGCTGGTTCGACGGCGGTGACG
>JBKJZU010000511.1:0-3424 GCA_046715015.1 Micropepsaceae bacterium | reverse complement strand
TGCGGGAGGTTTTCGCGACGATGAGTGTGTCTGGAGACACCGCCAGCCAGCCGCCGTTCGTTTCAGAACGCTCGTTGCGACGCCGGTACGCTCGATGGGCTCGCCGCCGCGTTTGAGCACGATCCGGTAGGTGTAAGACTCGGACGCTATGGCGACATCACCTTCGATGCGAACAACGGCGGAGTAATTGTCGAATCGAAACGACGAGAACTCAACCAGTTCCGGGCCAAGATGGTGGGCGAGGTAGTCCTCGTAGCTGCCTTCGCGCTTACCCGATTCGAAGACCTCCGCACCAGGCGCAAACAGCTTCGCAGGCGCCGCGCCGTCGAGCCGCTCAAGCGCCTGTTTGTAATCGCCCAGGACGGCCTACACGGCATCCTCGTCGGACGAAGCGCTTGCGAGCGCCGCGAACGGGAAGAACACCAACAAGGCGAACCCGCTCATCGTCATAGAACGCTCAGAGCGCCGTTTTATCCGGCTCATGTTGTAGTTCCTCCCTCAGTACCAAGGTCCGAACGATGCTGCGGCGGCTTCGCCACAGCATCAAACTACGTCGACTCAACGAACGATGAACTTTCCCGTCATGACAACTTCAGCATGGCCCGGATAGTTGCAGGCGAACTCAAACGTTGGTCGCTAGCGTCGTCACTATCGACGGCGCAAACACAACCGATGCAAGTGCACTTTTGAAGAGCGCGGGCGCGACCGACGGCTGATCAGGTGCCGTCATTTGCACCATGGCGTCGCAAACGCGCTTTTCCGGCTTGTCGCAATCGGATTTGCGATCGTGGGTTCCATCTCGAGTTTCGCCGACGCCAGCAACGCCCATCGCCATGCCACCGACACGGCAATGCGCAATTGCCGCCACGTTGAGGGCAAGGGTCAGAAGGGCAAAGAGGACGATTCGGAACATCATGGATACCCAATGGGGGTATATAAGAGGCCTATACGGTTGTCAACAATTGCTGTGGCAGCGTCGCCGTAGAACCACGGGTTCGTGCGAGGCGCGCACAGGTCGCTACGCCGCACACCCATAGATAGATATCGAGCCAGTCGGCGTCGAAATCTTGGCTCGTTCTTCAACCTGCTGAAAGCCCGCTTCCCGCATCAAACCCGGCAAAACGCCATCGGCGTTCGGCTGCGTGTTCTCCCTTCCGTCCAAGTTTTGAACGGTTCGCCGGAACAGCCAACTCATCAGCGGGGTCGTTTGGGCGCCATAATCGGCTATGTGCGCTTCTCCACCCGCGGCCAACGCCCGACGCATAAGCGAGAGAATGCGCAGCTTTTCGGCGAGCGGCACCTGATGGAACACGAGGCTGCTCACGACCTTGGTGAAGGGGCCAAGATTTGTCACGACATCTTGCGACAGGAAGCCCTGAACGAACTCAATCGATCCGCCGACCTTGGCTGCTTTCAGACGCGCCCGCGCGAGCACGTCGGGATCTGGGTCGATACCAACGAGACGCGCTTTCGGCGCTCGGTTGGCAAGCAGCGTCAAGAACGATCCGGTTCCGCATCCCACATCGAGAATTCTGTCGGCTTCACGCGGATTGACCTGATTTGCGAGGGCGCGCCGCCAGATGCTCTCACGCGTCAGCGCTTTGATCGCGACGTCATAGAGCGGCGTCAACCAGTGCTGCCCTAGGGCGGGCGTGAACGTGCCGGTTGCCGGTTTGATGTCGCTCATTCGAACACCCTTCTCGCGGTCAATTGGCTATCGCGCGCGACAGAACTTCGACCAACTCGTCGATCTTTTGCCGCTGGGCCTTCTTGTCGCCGCTGGCGACCGCATGCTCGACGCAGTGCGTGACGTGATCCTTGAGAATCTCGCCTTCGACCTTCTTCAGTGCGGCCGTGATCGCTTGGACCTGTGTAATGACGTCGATACAGTATCGGTCGTCATCCACCATCTTGAGCACGCCACGGCCCTGGCCTTCGATCCGCTTGAGGCGGGTGTGACAGATTTTCTTGGTTTCCTGTTTCATGCCTTGATATATACCCCATGGGGGTATAGATTGCAAGCAGAGATTTTGGATAGGAATTGCCCCATGTCCCATGCCCATGGCGCGAACGGCGACCATCTACAGGACACGCATCAGCTCGCTCCCGCCAACACGGCGCGCGACCCGGTTTGCGGCATGATGGTCGATCCCGGCACGACACCGCACCACGCCGAGCATGCAGGCGAATCCTACCATTTCTGCTCGGCGCGCTGCCGCGAAAAGTTCGTCGCCGGCCCGAGCGCCTATCTTATGTCGCCGGCGACTGCCAGCGAGCCCGCCGCTAAACCTGGCACGATCTATACCTGCCCCATGCATTCTCAGATTCGGCAAGTTGGACCGGGGTCTTGCCCGATCTGCGGCATGGCGTTGGAACCTGAAAATGCCGCTGAAGCAGAACAGGGACCGAGCGCAGAGCTTGTCGACATGACGCGGCGCCTGTGGATCGGGACGGCACTCACGGTGCCGGTCGTTGCCCTCGAGATGGGCGCTCACCTCACCGATTTGCACGCGGTTCTGAGCAACGTCGTGAACAATTGGATGCAGTTCGTCCTCGCCACCCCCGTTGTCCTATGGGGCGGGTGGCCGTTCTTCGTGCGCGGCTGGCAGTCGCTCGTCAACCGTAGTCTCAACATGTTCACGCTGATCGCCATGGGTATCGGCATCGCGTGGGTCTACAGCGTGATCGCGACGGTATTCCCACAAATCTTTCCTGCCGCGTTTCGCGGCATGGACGGCGCTGTCGCCGTCTATTTCGAAGCGGCGGCGGTGATCACCGTCTTGGTGCTGCTCGGTCAAGTTCTCGAACTGCGTGCGAGGGAAACGACGGGCGGTGCGATCCGCGCCCTTCTCGACCTCGCGCCCAAAACCGCGCGTCGCGTCCGCAGCGACGGCACCGACGAGGATGTAGTCCTCGACCAGGTTCACGTTGGCGATCGTTTGCGCGTTCGTCCCGGCGAAGGCGTGCCGGTTGACGGTGTCGTGGCCGAAGGGCGCAGCAACGTCGATGAATCTATGGTGACGGGCGAACCCATCCCGATCGCGAAAACGCAAGGCGATCGCGTGATCGGCGGCACAATCAATCAGACCGGCGCCTTCGTGATGGAAGCGCAGCGGGTCGGACGCGACACGATGCTGGCGCGCATCGTCGAGCTCGTCGCTAAGGCCCAGCGCAGCCGGGCGCCCATTCAAAGACTAGCCGATCAAGTCTCAGGATGGTTCGTGCCCGTTGTCATCGCCATCGCAGCGATCGCGTTTGCCGCCTGGTCGATCTGGGGTCCAGAGCCGCGCTTCAGCTTCGGTCTGATCGCTGCAGTGTCCGTGCTGATCATCGCGTGCCCCTGCGCACTGGGTCTTGCGACTCCGATGTCGATCATGGTCGGCGTCGGGCGCGGCGCCCAGGCGGGCGTCCTGATCAAGAACGC
>JBKJZU010000510.1:0-3527 GCA_046715015.1 Micropepsaceae bacterium | reverse complement strand
GGCATGGGCAACTCGCGCAATCGCTTTGACGTCTCGCGCTCCCGCGGCCTCAGCCGTTTCGTCGGCCGCGCCTCCGACCTGCGCACATTGGAAGACGCACTCGGCCAAACCGCTGCCGGCAACGGCCAGGTCATCGGCGTTGTCGCCGAAGCCGGCACCGGCAAGAGCAGGCTCTGCTTCGAGTTCCTCGAGCGCTGCCGCGCCAAGGGCATGCGCGTCTTCGAGGGCAGAGCCGTCGCTCACGGCCGCAACATCCCGTTCCTGCCGATCCTCGATGTCTTCCGCTCCTACTTCGGCATCACGAGCGAGGACAACGACAAGGCATCGCGCGTGAAGATCGCGGGCAACATGGTAGAGCTCGACCAGAAGTTCGCCGACACGATCCCGCTCGTCTACGACTTCCTCGGCGTCGCCGATCCGCAAAACCCGGCGCCACGTCTCGACCCTGAAGCCCGCCAGCGCCAGCTTATCGGCGTGATCCGCCAGATCATCCGCAGCGCCAGTGAGAAAGCACCCACCGTCACCATGATCGAAGACCTGCACTGGCTCGACCCCGCCAGCGCCGAGTTCCTCGAACACATGGTCGATGCGCGGCAAGGAGCACACAGCATGTTGCTCCTGAACTTCCGCCCGGAGTACCGCGCGGAGTGGATGCAGAAATCGTGGTACCGCCAGATCCCGCTGACGCCGCTCGACGAGACCTCAACCGCCGAGCTGCTCGCAAGCCTGCTGGGCAATCATCCGACCATCGCTTCGTTGGCCGCACCCATTCACGCCCGCACGGGCGGCAACCCCTTCTTCATCGAGGAAGTGGCCCAGAACCTGATCGAGACGAAACACGTCGAAGGCAACAGCGGCAACTACCGCCTCATCACGGCGCTTGATCGCCTTGAGGTTCCTGCAACCGTCAAGTCAATCCTCGCCTCTCGTATCGACCGCCTGCCAGAGCGCGAGAAGCGGTTGCTGCAAACAGCATCGGTCATCGGCAAGGACTTCCCCGAAACACTCCTGGCAGAGATCGCCGGACTTAGCGCCGACGATCTGAAGCCCGCCATCGCCAACCTCCGCCGCGCGGAGTTCATCCACGAAATGTCCCTATATCCCACCGTCGAATACGCGTTCAAGCACCCGCTGACCCAAGAGGTGGCGCTCGGAAGCCTGCTCACCGAGCGCAAGCGCAAAATCCACCGATCTCTGGCGGAAGCCATCGAGCGCCAGGACCCCGAGCACCTTGACGAGCGTTCGCCCCTTCTTGCGCATCATTGGGAAGAAGCTGGCGAAAAGCTGATCGCTGCTCGTTGGCATAAGCGCTCCGCAGAGTGGGTGGCCGCGACCGACATGGACGCTGCGGCGCGGCACTGGAGAAGGGTACGCGCACTTGTCGCCGAGTTGCCGCGGGATCGCGATGCTGCGGCCCTCGGAATCGTCGCCTGCAGGCAAGTTCTCAATTTCAGTTGGCGCGTCGGCAAGGGAGCGGAGGAAACGCGGGCCGTTCTTGAGGAAGGGCAAGCGCATGCGACTGCCTTGGGCGACCAGCGAATGCACCTGACACTGGCGATGCTCTACAGCAAAGCCAAAGGTGGCGAGGGCGATTCGGTTGAGTATGTTGAAGTGGCGAGGGAGAATTACCGGATTGCTCGTCGGATGGACGACATCGTCATGCAGGCCAACGCGGCTTTGCTACTCGTGGATGCACTTGGTCACGCTGTAGAAATCACGGAGGTGCTTTCCCTCACGGAGTTCGGGTTGGCGCATTATCCGAGGAAGATTCCTCGCGAGGAATGGACTTACGGTTTCAATCCCACCAGTGGTTTAAGTTATTGGCGCGCAGTCTGTCTCAATTGGACTGGCAGGATGCAGGAAGGTTCCGCAGAGTTCGACCGCACTGTTCGATTCCTAGAAGAGGATGCCACGCCGGAAGCCTTCGCATTCATGTACGCATGGTGGGCCGAGTCCTTTTACCACAGACATGAGCCGGGCAAAGCGTTCGAAAGCGCAACTCGGTCTCTACAGAGCAGCCGCAACGCGAGCGACCCGCCCCACATGGCCGGCTTCGCGCAGATGGCGGTAGCGTATGCGCACCTCACGGCGGGACGACCGGCAGACGCCATCGAACCGGCGCGCATGGCGAAGGCGCTGCTTGCGCGGGCCGAGCAGGTGATGATCGCCATGGGTCCGCGTCTGCTGGCAGAAGCTCTGTTGGAGACCGGCGATTTGCCTGCGGCCAAAGCGGAAGCTGAACATGCAATTCAGCTCGCGCGTACATCTCTCAAAGGCAATATTGAAGCCTGCGCTCATGGCATCCTGGCGCGCGCACTGCTGCGCCGCGACGGCGTAGCGGCACGTGAGGCGGCAGATGGCGCGCTCGACAGCGCCGCAGAATTGATCGAACGAACAGGCGCGAAAACGCTATCACCACATCTCCTCGAATGGCGCGCCGAACTCGCCGCCGTTCTCGGCGACGAAACCAAGCGAAAATCACTGCTGAACCAGGCAATCGAAGAGTACGAAACCATCGGCGCCCCGCTTCAGGCCGCACGTTTGCGAGAGCATTTGGGAACCGGCGCCTGAGCCATGTTCAATGGTCGGCAGGTCTCGCTTGTTGCAGCTGCAAGGTTGACTGGCAGCTTAGGGCCATTAATGCTCTGATGGACACATCATTACCTATGTCTCGAGTGGGGGGCCATTGCTGCCGTTCGTAATGATTTGGACATCGGAGCATTGATGGCCCAAAATGGACATCGAAGCCGAGTTTCAATCTGCCGGGTCGGGTCTTCGGGCCTGCATGGACCGCTCTCTACGTTCTGATCGCTATCGCTGGCGGGCGCGTTTGGCATCATGACCGAACTGGATGGCCGATGAAGCTTTGGTGGGCACAACTTGCCCTCAATTTTCTTTGGTCGCCCGTTTTCTTCTCAGCCCATCAAATTGGTTTTGCGCTTGCGGTCATCCTTGTGCTGCTCGTCGTTATTCTCGGCTTCATTGTCACGTCATGGCGACGAGATCGCGCTGCTTGGTGGATGTTTGTGCCCGTAGGCGCTGATGACTTCAAGTGTGATTGAAGCATGGAAAGCCAACATGAGGGGGATTCGCGTGTTTCTTCGTCGCCTCACCGAACATGTCAAAGCCCAGAACTGGACCGCCGTCGCGTTGGACTTCATCATTGTCGTCGTCGGCATCCTGATCGCATTTCAGATCACGGCCTGGGGCGAGCAGCGCGCCGACCGTGCGAAGGAGGCGCTTTACCTGTCCGAGCTGGTCGAAGACTTGAACGCCGACCTCATCGAGATTGGTTCGATCAAGCGCACCGCGGAAGTCCGCATGGGCGCGTTGGAGAGGATTCTTGCACTGACCGGCATCGAACCCCGGCGAACGCTTTTATTTGACGGGATTACTCACAGTTTCGATCCGGCGCCGCCCTTTAAGAGCGATGATCCGTACGAAGCCAATATTCAGTTGACGAATACGCCGGATCTCGACGGATCGCGCGAAACATTCCAGGCGCTTATTTCCACGGGCGATCTCGG
>JBKJZU010000509.1:0-9033 GCA_046715015.1 Micropepsaceae bacterium | reverse complement strand
AGCCACACCCGGTCGTCGGAGAAGCCCGTGCGCACGCCCTGACCGGTGTGCGCTAGCCACCAATGCTGAACGTCGCCTTCGACGAACTGCCTACTTGCGGCACGCAAGAGATGCGCACGCGTCAGTTCGGGCATGGTCAGCGCCATTGCCATCGAGTCCTGCAGCTGGTCCCGGAAGCCGTAGGCGCCGCCCGATTGATAGAACGCCGATCGCGCCCATAATCTGCAGACCAAGGTTTGGTAGAGCAGCCAGCGGTTCAGCATGATGTCCATGCTGCGGTCCGGCGTCTTCACCTGTACTTTGTTCAGAATGCTGTCCCAGAACTCGGTAACGTCGTCGAGCGTGTTGTCCAAATTCGCGGCTCGGTACTTCCGAATCAGGGATTGCGCTTGCTCGGCGTCGGCGGCCGCCCCCAAGAAGAGCGTTAGTTCGACCACTTCGCCAGGCTTGAACTCGATCGACCGCTGTAGGGCGGCGCACGCATCGACGCCAGCGCCGACCTGACCCGACAGCACGGTCTTGGTCTGTAACGCAGCCGGCGAGTTCAAAGAACCGTTTCGGCCAAGAAACTCCGTACGGTCGCCGGTCCACGACGTCTGCTTCCCGGCGAGGTCCGCGAACGCCACTTGGGACGTGAAGGCAGGGTTCCATGGATTGCGGGCGAAGATCGCGCCGGTGCTCTCGTCGAGGGTCGTCGAGATGATGGGTGTCGTTAGGCCGCGGGGCGGTCCCATCAGCCATTCGACATAGCCTGTCAGCGTTAGATGGCGCACTTGGCCGGATGTGTTGCGGATGGTCAGGCGCGATATTTTTATCGGATCGTCCTTGGCCACATACTGCAGCATGTAGAACGCAAAACCGTTCGCTGCATGCTCGAAGCGCGTGTAACCCTGGCCGTGACGAACCAGATACGATGTCGCATTGCGCCGGATAGGGGCGGGTGTCGGCGTCCAAACCTCGCCGGTATCATCGTCGCGGATGTAGATGACTTCAGGCGTGCGGTCGCAGATCGGATCGTTCGACCATTCGGTGAGCTGGTTCTCGCGGCTGCTTCCGCTCCACGTGTAGCCGCCGCCATCTGCCGATACCTGGAAGCCGAAGTGCGGGTTGGAAATGACGTTGAGCCATGGCGCCGGCGTATTCACGCCTTCGGCCAGCGAAACGACATATTCGCGTCCGCTTGCGCTGAACCCGCCGATGCCGTTGGCGTATTCCAGGTCCAACTTGGCGGGGGCCGGTCCGGGGCCGGGCGACACCGTCGCGGTGCGTCTTTGCCTTGCCTGCCGTGGACCCGCAACGGCAAGCCGGTCGAGTTGTTCGGCCAGCGTTCCGCGCCGGGCCACGAGGTCAACACGCGCCGTCGCCAGGAGCGCGGCGCGGCCCTCTGACGAGATGAGGTCGCGACGCAGGATGAATACGTTGCCGCGCAGGGACGGGCCGATGAGGCGCCTGCGCGCATGCCCGATCCGAACAAGCGCCTCCAACGCGAGTTGTAAGTCTTGGACGTACGACGTCGCCTTTTCATTCAAAATGACCAGGTCGGAATCGACCTGGCGGCGCTGCCAATATTCGTGTGCCTGCAAGATATCGCGCACGAATGGCAATTGCTCCTCTTCATCCAAGCGAACGATGGTGATCGGGAGGTCGCCCGATATGCCGTGAGCCCATAGTGCGCTCGGAGGCCGTGCGCCGCTCTCGATCGTCGAAGAGGGAGCACGCAGTGTGGGATTGGCGTATAGCAAATGGCTCGACAGGCGCTGATAGTTGTTCGCCTGATCGGGCGTGATGCCCATGTGGTGGCGTTCGATCTGCCCTTGCGACCATGCCAGCGTCGTCACGCGATCGAACGCGTTGGGTTCACGGTTCTTATCGGCTAGCGCGATCGCAGCCTCGCGCGAGTGGGCGGCAAACGTCCAAAATGAAACGCGGACGGACTCGCCCGGCCTAATACGCACGCGCCGGCGCGACGCGAACGCCGGATCGAGGACGGTGCCGGTCGTGTTCGACAGCGGCCGCTGATCCGTTATCGCGAGTGGGTCACGCAAGCTACGGCCCCGGCCGATAAAGCGCGCGCGATCGGTCTCGACCTGCAGGGCGCCCAAACTGTCGCCCTCCACCACGGAATGTGCGGCAACCCAGACTTCGGTCTCGTGCTCGGAGCGGCGACGGCGTGTCGCAAGTAATAACCCCTTCGCTGCGAGATATTCGGTTTCGACGAAGAGCTTGGAGAAGGCCGGGTGCGCCCATTCGGTCGCAGCCGGCGCCAGCACCAGTTCGGCATAGTGCGTCACTTCGATCTCGCGAACACGGGCGCCGTGATTGGAGATCGTCACGCGCCGGACCTCGCCGTCGCTTTCGGGCGACACGAGAACCTCAAGCACGGTGGTCAGCGAGCCGTCGCGGCGCACAAATTCCGCACGGCCGTCGGTGAAGCCGACTTTGTAGTCATCAGGTTCGGCGGCTGTCGGCTGATATGCTGCGGACCAGACCGCGCTTGTGCGCGCGTCACGCAGATAAATGTGTGTGCCGAGTTCGTCGCACGTCACGTCCTCGCGCCAACGTGTGATGGCGATGTTGTTCCAACGGCTGTAGCCGCCGCCGGCGGCGCTGACCATTACGGAGTAACGTCCGTTCGACAGGATTTGTGTCTGCGGCGGCGTAGTGTGCGGGGACGTGATGACGCGGGACCGTGGCGCGCCGTGGTCGATCAGCTTCGGCGCAGCCTGCACTTCCTCGGCGCGCGGATGCGCCAGGGCGACTTCGCGCGGGATGCGTTCTTGGAGCAGTAGTTCGGTGGCTTGCACACGCGGCTCGGCGTGGAAGCGCGCGCGCATGCGTCCGTCCCCCAGTACATTAGCCAGTGCAACGATCGTCATGCCTTGGTGGTGGGCCATGTAGGCGCGCACGACCGCACGGCGTTGGCCTTCCGGAATGCGTGCGGGCGTGAAGTCGACGGCTTCGTAGTATCCGTACGCGCCGCGCGCGCCGATTTCTTTGAGCTTTGCGAAATTCTTGCAGGCAGCAGTGGGGTTCACCATCGCGGCGAGCGCCGTTGCGTATGGGGCGACGACGGCGTTTTCGGACAGACCGCGTTTGTGGCCCAAGCCCGGCACGCCGAAGTTCGAATACTGATACGTGAACTCGAGGTCACGCGTGTTGTAAGCCGACTCGGAGATGCCCCACGGCAAACCGAGTTTGCGTGCGAAAGCAATCTGACGGCTGACGATGAGCCTGTTGGTGCTGGCCAGCAGACTGCCTTCGGGCGCGCGCATCACGAGAGACGGCATCAGATATTCGAACATCGATCCCGACCACGAGATCAGCGCCGCGCCTCTGTCGATGGGCGTTACCAGTCGGCCGAGGCGGAACCAGTGTCGCGTGGGTGCATCGCCTTTCGCGATCGCCACGAAGCTCGCCAGGCGGGCTTCAGACGCCAGAAGATCGTAGCAGCTGGGGTCCAGCGTTTCCGTGCTGACCAAATATCCGATCGACAGAAGCTTCAGTTCCGGGTTGATCAAGAACCGGAAGTCCATGGCGTTGGAAATGTTGCGCGCCGTCTGTTCGAGGCGCGCCAAGCGCGTCGCCAAATCGTCTGCGCTGGCTGCGTCCTTGGCATGACTGTCGACGGCGCGTTGGGCTGCTTCGCACCATGCCTGAATCTCGTCCGCGGCGCCCTCCGCATTGGGACCAATCGCGTTTGCCTGTTCGACGAGGCGCGCGGTATGTGTTCCAACCGTTTCAATGTCCGGCGCCGTGTCACCGGTCAGCAGCACAATCAGTTCATCGATTTTCGCCCTGACGTCGTTGATGGCGGATGTGCTTCCGCTGCGATCCGCAGCGTCCTTTGCGAGAGCGAGCGCGTCCTTCACGCCGGATTGCCAAAGGGGATCGATGGCGGTGTTTACGGCGTACTCCGCGCAGGTGTTGGCAACAGCGAGCAGGTGGCCGGCCAAATTGCCGCTATCGACTGAGGAAACGTACTTAGGCTCAAGTGGCCGCAGGTCTTGCGTGTCGTACCAATTGAACAAGTGGCCCCGGAACAAGTCCATCTTCGCAATGGTCGCGAACGTCGCTTCGAGACGGTCCACGAGTTCGGTGGTGCCGATCCATCTGTGATCGCGGGCAGCGACGGCAGACAAAAGATAGAGCCCGATATTCGTCGGCGAGGTGCGGTGCGCAACGATGGGTAGTGGGTCTTCTTGGAAATTATCCGGCGGCAACATGTTGTCCGCTGCGGTCACGAATGTCTCAAAGAAGCGCCAGGTGCGGCGTGCAATGAGGCGCAACGCGTCACCGTCTTGCGGCGATACCGGCGCGCGGGCGACGGAGCCCGGGGGCGCGCTGGTCCAACGTGCGATCAGCGGCGACAAAAGCCACAAGGCAACGAAGGGCAAGGCTACAAACGCAGCGACACCACCGAACGTCCCGGCAACCAATATTGCGATGCCGGCGATCGCAACAGCGCCCGTCATTTGGCTGTAGGCGCTGGCGATGTCGAGCTGCGGGCGATATGTGGCTTGCGCGGCCGTCACCCATTCCAGCAGGCGCCGGCGGGTGAAGGACAGCCGGTACAGTGTGCGGCCGATCGCGTCGATCATCAACCAGGCTTGATGGGCTAGAAAGACGATCGAAAAGGCGATCTGCGACAGCGCGAGGAGGACGTCTTTGGCGAGCGCTTGGAAGTGGCTTTGCCAAGAAATGCCCGGCCGCGGCCGCGTCGTCACGTCGGCCATGACTGGCAGCAGCGGTGGAATGGCGATCGTCGCTAGGATGAACGTGGTCCACGTCACGGCCAGATGTAGCGGAAGCGTCCACCCTATTGTCAGCGCGAATACGCTAGCCGGTGGCGACAGTGTGCGCCGCAGGTTGTCGAGCATCTTCCACAGACCGCCGAGTGGGATCGTCGATTGGTTCTGATCGTTGCCCGGTGCGCCCCGGCCGAAGATCCACGGCAAGAGCTGCCAATCGCCTCGCGCCCAACGATGCAGCCGCGAAGCGGCCACGTCGTAACGCGTCGGAAAGTCTTCAAAGAGTTCGATGTCGGACACCAAACCCGCGCGCGCGAAGATACCCTCGAATAGGTCGTGGCTGAGCAGGGTGTTTTCCGGTACGCGCTCGGCAAGCGCCGCTTCGAAGAGATCAACGTCGTAGATACCCTTCCCGGCGTAGGAGCCTTCACCGAAGAGGTCTTGGTACACGTCCGACACCGCGGCGGTGTATGGGTCCAACCCACCCGTCGCCGAGAATATCTTTTGAAAGAGCGATTGCTCCTTGCCCGTCGGCAGCGTTGCGGTGATGCGCGGTTGCAAGACCGCATAGCCTTCCATCACGCGTCCGGTGCGCGGATCGAAGCGGGGCCTGTTGAGCGGATGGGCCATCTTGCCGACGAGCCTGCGCGCGGCATCGCGCGGCAATCTGGTGTCGGCGTCCAGCGTGATGACGTAGCGCACATTCGCGGGAACGCGCGCCGACGTTGCCCCGTGGTCGATGAAGGTCGTGTCGGTGACGCCGCGTAGCAGTCTGTTCAATTCGTGAAGCTTGCCGCGTTTGCGCTCCCACCCCATCCAGCGCTTCTGGCTTGCGTTCCAGACGCGCTTGCGATGCAGGAGGAAGAAGCGCTCACCCCTTTGGGCGTCGGCGTATCGTTTGTTCAACGCGGCAATGCCTTTGACGGCGGCGTCGAGTAACTCGTCGTCGCCTGGCGCCGTCGCGGCCATCGCGTCGGTCCAATCCGTGAGCAGAGCGAAGTGAAGATCGCCGTCTTGACTCGCGAGGTGATGGACCTCCAAGTTCTCCACCTGTTCGACCACCGACCGAAGCGACGTCAACAGCGTCGGCACGACGACCAGCGTGCGAAGATCGCCCGGCACACCGTCGCGCAGTTCGAGGCCGGGCAAGGTCGTCGCCGCGAAACGCGTTGTGGCAAATCTATTGACGAACGCGACGGCAGCGTCCATCGCGGGAAATAGGCCCAGCACAACGAGAGCCGGCCACCACCAGCCGATCAGCTGGGCACCAATAACCGAGAGGACAAGGCTGAGCAGCAACGCCGTGACGATGCCTATGCTTCCGATGTAGCCGACAAATCCGACACGTGCGGTTGCGCGTCCCAGCCACGATTTGAGCGGCGGGCGAAAGCCGATCGATCGCTCGAAGTCCGGACGTCCGCCGGAGATGAGGTAATAGCCCGGGTCGCTGGCCCGTTTCTTTTCCGCGTCGCTCGCGAACGTCTCGCGGCGCTTGGCGGCGGTCGTCGCGGCGAGCGCGCGCCTTGCAATCTCCATCTCCGTCAGGTTCGAGCCGCGCGAAAGCTGTTCGATCGCGCGGCGGTATTGGTCGCGCGTGGTAAAGTCCATTTCCGAGAAGGCGCTCGCACCTCTTAGCAGTTCGTCGATCGGGCTGATCGCCTCGAACAGTTGCGACCAGTCGACCGTGGACACGCGCCGCATGCTGGTGATGATGTTTTGCACAGTGACGGTCATCGCCGCCTGGCGCATGTGCTCGTTATGGATCACGACGTCGGTCGAGGTCGCTTGCTTGCCGAGCTTCGTCTCAAGCCAGTGCATCGCAGGGGTCAGCGCGGGATCGTGATCGCGTAGCCGCTGGGTCAGTTGGGCCGCAAATGTCGGCGTGATCGCCGTCATCTCATACGGCTTTAGAAGACCGTCGATCGTGGCTGCTTGCGGCCGTTTCACGGTCAGCAATCGATCGGCAAGCGCGTCGGCCAACTCGCGCTGTCGGCGTCCGGCAAGGATCCGGCGCGTTGCCCGGCGGAGGTTTTCGACAAGCATGATGCGCAGCGTGATCGGTACGGCCCAAAGTTCGCCGATCGTGAGCAGTTGCTCGCGTTGGTATGCATTGATGAAGCGGCACAAGAGGTCAGGGTCGAAGCGGCTGTCGGTGTGGGCGACGAAGTGCCAAGCCAAATCGAAGACGCGCGGCAGGTCTTTGTGTGGCCCGTCAGCGAGCTTCGGCAACTCGCGGTAATAGCCGGGTGGGAGGTCGAGGCGGATTTCGCGAATCTGGTCTTCGACCAAATGGTAGTTGTCGATCAACCACTCCGCCGCGGGCGTTATCGGCTGCCCGTTGGACAACGCCTTCGCGATCGACCGATAGCCATCGAGCAGGATGGCCTCGTTCGACCGCAAACGGATGTGCAACGGCCGAGCGCTTTGCTTCCTGTCCGAAAGTACGTGGGACGCGGCAAGACCGTAGGCGCGCCGATCAAGCAGCTCTGCGCTAACCAATTCATCGCGGATAAGTTCGTCGCCATGCCAGCCGTGGACGGGACGAGATTGCGACCGTGCAGCGCTCATGCCGGTTGAGGATTCGGCACGCAGCAGCATATGCCTCCAGAATGTGTGTGATGTTAGACTAAAGGAGCGAAACAAAGCTAACGCTGACATCTCAAACGCGCGGGTTCAAAGGTGGTTCCGAAGAATGATCGGGACAAATTTGCGCAACCAGGACTGGCAGGAACCGGGGACGCCGGTGATCGTTCCCTCAACCTGGGAATCCGGGTGTGCTCATGACATTTGTCCTTCAACCTTTGCCGTACGACAAGACGGCCCTTTCGCCGACAATTTCACCGACGACGATGGAGTTGCATTACGAAAAGCACCATCGCGGTTATGTGGACAAGCTGAACAAGCTGACCGCGGGTACACCGATGTCCGGCCAGTCGATTGAGAACGTGATCGCGAAGGCTTGGGGCGATCCGAAGTTGGCGACGGTCTTCAACAATGCCGCGCAAGTGTGGAACCACGACTTCTTTTGGCAGTCGATGAGCCCCGCTGGCGGGACGCGCGCGCTGGCCGAGAAGATGGGGCTCAGCATCGAAGCGTCCTTCGATTCGTACGAAAAATTCGAACAGAAGTTCGTGGAGAGCGCGCTCGCTCAGTTCGGTAGCGGCTGGGCTTGGCTCGTCGTTGACGGAGGGCGGCTGAAGGTCATGACGACCGACGATGCGGTCACACCGATGGTCCTGGGCGTGCGCCCGCTGCTGACGTGCGACCTGTGGGAACACGCGTACTATCTCGACTATCAAAATGACCGCGAAAAGTTTGTCCGTGCGTTTCTTGCGCGCTTGGCAAATTGGGATTTCGCGGCCGAACAGTTGGCGAGCGGCGATACGCCGGAATTCAAGCGCGCCGCCGCAGGTTCCTAAAATCCGCGCAACGTGGGGCGGGGAACCGTTGGACGCCGGGGGGGTTACCTCTCTGACCAGTCCAAAAGGAGGAACGCGTCATGACTACCATTATTGAACGGCCGAGCGGCGGAAGCGACGGCGGTATTGCCGTGATTGCTGTCCTCGTTGGCGCGATCGCCGCTCTGGTGATTGGATTGTTTGCATTGGGCGTATTCGAGGGCACGCCGGTCGGCAAGCCGAACGAAACGAATTTAACCATTGAAACACCGGCTCCAACTGCGCCTGCGCCTGCGCCGGCAACGCCGTAAGAATAGTTGATACATTCGGTCGCGTGCGGACTACAGCCGTTCGTGATCAACGAGGCCCATCCTTAGCGGTGTTCACCGCAAAGGGTGGGCTTCGGTTTTTCGTGCGCCATGGGAAGGACTGCGGTTACTCCGCAGGTTGTGCTTCTGCTGTACCGGCAGGAGCAGTCCGGGGGCGTTGGAACCTGTGGGGAAGCAGGCGGCGCCACCACACGTGGGGCTCAGCATCTTCGTTTTCTAAGGCACTTTCAGCTGCAAAGAGCTTTGCAAGTCCCGCCTTGCTAGCGTCTGGCGCAGTTTCATTCTCCGCGAGCAGAAGGATCGCAAAGGGTTCGAGGCCGGGTACGTGGCGGGCGACCGCGGAAAACAGTATTAGGATAGGAACGGCGACAATCGCCGCAAAGGGACCAGAGAGCCAGCCGAACATCGCGACGGTGAGGAACACACCGAGCGAGCTTACGGCGATCCGCCGCGAGATGAGCCACGGTGTGACGAAGGTGGATTCGACGAAGTTGATCACTAGCAACACGAGTGGGGGGATCAAAGCGTCTCCTAGCGTCGACGTAGCGACCAACTGGG
>JBKJZU010000508.1:0-2966 GCA_046715015.1 Micropepsaceae bacterium | reverse complement strand
CGTCTGCACGGCTGATTTGCGCGGAAATATCCGTCTGGAATCCGTCTGGTCAGGGTCTGCAATCCGTCCGGCGGACGAAAGATGCGAAATCGAATCCGTTAGATGCGTTAGATCGGCGGATTTGCGCGGCTTTATCCGTTTGGAATCCGTTAGGTCGGCGTTTGGTGTCCGTTTGGCGAGCGCAGACAGATGCGTGGCCACGCCGCAGACAACGTGCCGCGGCGAATAGTTGGACGCTTTGTGTGGGACGATCTGCATCGGAAAATAATTAACACTTCTTTTTCAAAAAGTCAATAAGAAGGCACCTGCGCATTCGGTCGCGGACACTTTGCGCAACAACTGACGGGCGAACCGGCTTGCATTCGCCGGCGGCCGGCGCAGAGTTGCGAGTCATGAGCATGGTTGACGTCAGCTATGAAGTCGGCGTGGCGAACGGCGGAGCCTACATTGCCGCCGCCGCGTTCGGGTTCATGTTGCGGCGCTGGTACGACGCATTCCCAACGGCGATCGCGCTCGCTCTGGCCGCGCCTCTAACCGCCTTTGGAATACGGCTCCTGTCCGGCGAGGAAGTCGGCGCGTGGGCGTCACTCGCCTACCCGATCCACGCCCTAGACTTTTGGTTAGAACGCGGGATCGTACTTGGGATTCTCTGGGGCGAGATGGTGGCCGCTTATGGGTTGGCGACGTCGATCGCTTATGTCGGTGTCGGGCGTACAACCGCATATGTGGCTGTGATCGGCGTGACCGTTGCGGCCGCCGTCTTTTTCCTGGAGCGAGGCTACTCGCCAACCGAGCGGGCCGATATCGCGAAACTTATCCAAGCCGAGCTCAGGCGCATCGACAACGATCGGACCTCGCGTTGCTTCACCGATCCCGCGACACGGCTCGACATCCCGGCGCCACCCCAGCCGCCATCATTCGAGGACGTCGAGGTTTTGCGCACCTTGCCCCCGGAGTATGCCGACGTTCCGTTACTTGAGACATCGCCCTGGGGTCAACGCGGCGACGACCGGCTTCTCACGCCGATCGATAGCATTCGCTCGGTGAATTCGGCCCGGTACAAAGGCGACGACTCTGCGGTTGCACTGAACGTCATCGTAGGAACGGAGGGGCAAGTACTCGCCGCCTTACCGGTGGCTGGCCCAACAGCCGAATACGGCGCAGCCGTCTCCATCGCGAAGCGTTGGCGCTTCGTACCATATGTTTTCGAGGGCAGGCCTATCGTTGTGAAGTTAGATCGCATGCATGTGCCGATCACTGGGCCAGACCGGACACCAGCGCGGCACATTCCGTTTCCAACGGTCACCGATCGCCACGGCGTGCGCATTCATCTGGTGCAGCGGTCAGGTGATTTCAGCAACGATAGCTACCTCGTTACAATCCGCGGCGACGGCAAAGTACGATACGAAGGGCTGTCGAACGTGGCCCTTGAGGGTGAGCATTGCGCGGCGATCGCACCCGAGGCCGTCGAGCGGCTTATCACCGCATTTCGAAACGCCGACTTCTACGCGCTCGACGATCAGTACGTGATGCGTGAGCCTGACGCCCTTTTGGAGGTTGCAACTGCGGTTTCGATTTCGGTGGACGGGCGCACAAAAGCGGTCGTCGACTTGAATGGCATGCTAACGCGCATGCCCGCGTCAGTAACGCAATTGCAGAACCTGATCGACGACGGCGTCGACGTTCGGCGCTGGACGCACGGCAACGAGCGAACAGGACCAAGCCTGCAAGCCGAAAGATGGAACTTCTCGCGCCTCGACAGTTTCAACCGCTCCATGCTTGTGGGCGCCGCACAGCACGGCAGCGCCAGCGCCGTGGCGGACTTGGTGCGTCTCGGCGCGCCAGCAGGCGATCGCAATTGGGACCCTCTGCACTATGCGACGCAGCGCAGGGACTTCGACATGATCCGCGCGCTCCTTGCGTCGAACGTCGCGTGGACTCAAGAGCAACTGAACGATGCCTTGGTCGAAACCGCGGACATGGGAAGCAATGAGTTTGTGACCCTACTCCTGCGCCGCAACGCGGATCCCAATGCGACCTATATCAATCAGCGAGCGCTGATGGCGGCGGCGACGTCGGGTGTGCCGGAGGTTGTTGCCACGTTGTTGGCGGCTGGCGCCAGCATCAAGGCTACGGACAATCTGTACGGCGGTACGGCATTGCACAGCGCGGCCCCCTTCGGCATCGCGCCGTCCACCCCGGAGGCCCGGTTCGAGGCCACTCAAGCGGATCGCGGCAAAGTCGTTCGCTTGCTTGTTGAAGCTGGCATTCCGGTCGACGTGCGCGATGACTGGCAGCGCACGCCGCTTAATCACAACAGCCGGGGCTACGTGGATGTGACGGCGGCGTTGATCGAACTTGGCGCAGACGTAAATACGCAAGACATCGAGGGCACGACGCCGCTCATGTCCACCAACAATGCCAAGGCTGTGGAAATGCTGCTGGCTGCGGGCGCGAATGCGTTTCTCACCGACGCCAAGGGACGAACCGCATTGGATGGCGATCAGCGCGAGTTTGGCGAAACGTCAAAAGCCATTCGCACCGTGCTCAACCGGTGGATCGCGATACATCCTGACGAGGCGCAGCGCATGCGTGAGGAAGCCAAGCGCATCGGCAAATCGAGGATTCCGAAGCGGATTGAACCTGAGGCTCCCAACATCACGCCGGTGGACCACGTCAGCTTCGACGGCCGGGCGGCGCTACTCTTGGTCATAGCAACGATCGCGCAGATGCTTATTGTGTTCGCGCTGACGCGGATCGTGCTTGTGAGGTTTGGACGTGAGTGAGCATAGGAAGCAGACAAAGGAACCCAAGCGCGGTGCGGCGCGAGGCAAGGCGCGCGCGAAGGCTCTTGGAAAACTGAAGGCCCTGGCGACTCCTTTGCCAAAAGGGTTCAAGTTTGATCGCGACGATGCGACCGAACGCGGGGCGTCGTCGAAACGGATACGATGAAGGACCCCCTCCAC
>JBKJZU010000507.1:0-2620 GCA_046715015.1 Micropepsaceae bacterium | reverse complement strand
GAAAGCCGAAGCGGCCTCCGAAGCCATGGGGACGATGGGCCAGCGGGTACACAACGCCGCGGTCGAGGCGAACGACCTCAAAACGGCCATCGCCAAGCTCGATCAAATCGCCGACCGCCTCGCCAACAGGACGCCGGAACCCGCGAACGCAAGCGAAGACTTGCACGCGCTGGCGAACGCGCTCGAAGGTCAACTCGAGTCCGTACGCGGCGAGATCCGCGACCTCGCGATCCGCATGACCGAGGAACGCTTGCTCTCAACGTCGCCCACGAGCCCGCTTTTAAGCGCTGACACCAGCGTCCTATCTCACGCGCCGAAGCGCACGCTGGCCGACGTGCCCGGCGAAGAGATCATGGCGCGCCTCAAAGACCTGGCAGCCGAGATGAACGCCGCACAGGAACACACGGACCACACCGCCGCACTGAAATCCGCATTGGGCAAGTTCGCAGCCGACGTTAAGGACTTGGCCGCCAGCGCCGATCGCGCCGCACGATTGAAGGCAATGGGCCGCGCGCTTGACCAGCATGCCGAAGACATCGAAGCCCACATGCCCGCGGTCGAACCGGCGACGGCGCTGGGCGCCGAACTGGCCGCCATCACCGGCGAACTGCGCCTGATCGCAGCGCGTGCCCAGGCGAACGGCACAAAAGACGGTCCGCACCTGCGCGAATCCGCGATCGAGATCGGTGCCCGCGCGGAGTCGCTGTTCTCCTACTTAAGCGAAACGCATCCCGATCGGGGCGAGCAGCAAACCGAAGACGCCTTCGACGACGTCCCAAGCACCATTGGAGACATCGCGGCACTGGCGCAGTTGATCGACCGCCTGGAAGCGCGCGCAACCTCGTTGGCCGTGCCCGAGGACGATCTCAATACGAACGGCGCGATCCACATGGTGTTCGAGTCCATCGGCCGCCTGAACAACATCGCGACAGCTTTGGCTCGCGCCGGCCACGCCGAACGCCACCGTCAGGCGGCGCACTAGCTTACTTCGGAAGTATCGCGAACGGATCCTCGCCAGGCAGGCCAAGATCGTTGGGCTTTGCGCGGGCACCATTGGCCTGCCATTCCGAGCCCGGCTTGATCCAGCGCTTCTTACGGCCGACTTCCTCAAGCGACATTGTCGCCGTGTCGTTGCCCAAGATGACCCCGGAATCGCCCTGCCGGTTCAGCGGATCGCGAACGCTGAGGTCCACGGCGCCGAAGTCGAACTCGGGGCAGTCCCGCCGCACGGCGTCGCCAAGCGACTGATCGCGGTTGCAAAGGTATCTCCAAACCGCGAGCGCCGGATCGCCGGTTCGCTGCCGCCGCTCTGGCGAAACGCCCAAAGGCATGCGTGGCCGAAAGCGCGGGATCATTACCGGCGCATCGACCGCGCCGAACACCTCGACGTCGGGCGGCGGCGGCGCGGGCAAAGTGACCGCCACGATCCGCGGCTCGACGGGCGCCGTCTCGGGCAGGTGGAAGGAGATCGAATAGCCAAGCGCAACCAGGGCGACAACATGGATCGCCAAAGCCCCGGCCAGGGCAACGCCGTATTGACGGGTTCGCTCGAAATGCACCCCGAAACATCCGCGAAATCGCCGGGCGGGGCAAGAAAACAGGCGGGGGCGTGAATGCTGGGTACATCCACGCCCGTAACCCATCAGCAATGGGGGTTGCTGGGTGGCCGCCTCTTTGCCGGAGAGCCGGATGATTGGGGGACGACTCGGCCGGCGGGGGACTCGAACCGGCCTCTGGGGAAGGCCGGGTTACTAACAAGTTGAAGCTTAGGGCCCACCCCTTAACAAAATCCTAAACCGGGAGCCGCTCGCTAAGTTCGCGTAAAACGTGCACGAGCCGTTTCGGATTCGCGCATCAGGGGCGATGCCCAACTGAGCGTCCCTCCACGAACCGCGTTCCAAACGTTCTCTTTGTTCTCTTTGTCTGAGAGTGCGGCTCCCTTCGCCCCCTCGGCGAGACGGGGAACACACCTGGCAGCGCAATGGGGCAGTAGCGATGGGTGGGTCTTGTTAAGACGCGCGGCATCCTCCTGCTTGCGTATGCAACAGGCTCTCCCTGCGTGCAGGGCAAGCTGGAAATCGATCGTACGGCCCTAGAGGCTCGCGCGAATAGAACAAAGAGAACGTTTGGAATGCCCGAACGCTATCGGATAGGTCGGCTCACGCCCATTCGTTGCTCGCCAGACTATCTAGTGCCGATCTGCGTCGCGAGAAGATCGCCGCACGATTGCAAATGGTCGCGCACAGCTTGTCGCACGCGGACACTAACCCGGACTGCGCACGCGGATGAGCCCTTCTTGCGCGACTGATGCGACCAGCTTCCCGTCCCGCGTAAACAGGCTGCCGCGATTGAAACCGCGCGCGCCGGCGCTGCTGGGGCTGTCCTGCGCATAGAGCAGCCATTCGTCCACGCGAAACGGATGATGAAACCACATCGCGTGGTCGAGGCTCGCCGACTGCAGCCGGCCTGAGAACCAGCTGATTCCATGCGGCATCAGGCATGTGTCCAGCAGCGTCATATCGTACGCGTACGCCAGTACGCATTGGTGCATGGCGAGGTCGCTGGGCATGTCGCCGCGAACCTTCATCCACACGTGCTGGTACGGCGGCGCTTTCTTCGG
>JBKJZU010000506.1:0-14263 GCA_046715015.1 Micropepsaceae bacterium | reverse complement strand
CCCGAACGCGACGAAGATCGCGGCGGCGTTCCAGAAGCTGACCCATCTCGATCCGGTCCTGCAGCCGCTTGTGACGGTCACCGGCAACCCCGTTCGGCCGGCGGTCATCGCCGCCGCGCGTCCCTACGCCAAATCGACCGGCGATAGCGCGTTCAACCTGCTTGTCTTTGGCGGCAGTCAAGGGGCGCGTGTGTTTGCCACGCTGGTGCCGGAGGCAATCGCCAAGCTGCCGGAGGGCTTGCGCAAGCGGGTCAGCCTGACGCAGCAATGCCGGCCGGAGGATTTGGAGGCGGCTCAGGCGCGATACGCGGCGATGGGCCTTCAGCCCACGCTGGCGTCGTTCTTCACCGACATGGGCGAGCGGCTCTCCGCTGCACATTTGGTGATCAGTCGCGCCGGAGCTTCTACCGTGACGGAGCTTTGCGCGGTGGGGCGGCCCTCGATCCTGATCCCCTATCCGTTCGCGATGGACGACCATCAAAGCGTTAACGCCGGACAGCTTGCGGCAGAGGGCGCCGCTTGGACGTTCAAGGAAGCCGGGCTCACCGCAGAACAGCTTGCCGCCAAGGTCACAGAATTGGCGCAAAACCCGGTTTTGCTTGAGGGTGCAGCGGCGAAAGCGCTAAGCCTAGGGCGAAGCGACGCCGCTTCGAGGCTGGCCGATCTCGTGGATGAGGTCGGCGGTCTCTAGACCTGAACTTCTCACGGAGTGTACGGCCCTCATGAGCCGGCTTTCTCTGCAAATTGGTCCTCTGCATTTCATCGGTGTCGGCGGCATCGGCATGAGCGGCATCGCTGAGGTGATGCACAATCTGGGTTACAAGATTCAGGGATCCGACGCGGTCGAGAGCGCGAACGTGAAGCGCTTGCGTGGTCAAGGGATCAAGATTTCGATCGGGCACGCGGCCGAGAACTTGGGTGAGGCCGCCGTCGTCGTCTATTCGTCGGCGGTGAAGGGCGACAACGCGGAACTCGCAGCGGCGCGCGCGCGACAGATCCCGACGGTGAAGCGCGCGGAGATGCTTGCGGAACTGATGCGCTTGAAGAGCGCGGTCGCAATTGCCGGCACGCATGGCAAGACGACGACCACGACCATGGTTGCCGCACTACTGGAAGCGGGTGGGTTCGATCCGACCGTGATCAACGGCGGGATCATCAACGCGTACGGAACGAACGCGCGGCTTGGTCAGGGCGAGTGGATGGTCGTCGAAGCCGATGAATCCGACGGCACATTCATAAAGCTGCCCGCGACGATTGCGATCGTTACGAACATCGATCCGGAGCATTTGGATCATTATCGCGGCTTTGAGGGATTGAAGCGGGCGTTCGACACGTTCGTCGAGAACATTCCGTTCTATGGGTTTGCGGTGCTGTGCATCGATCACCCGGAGGTGCAGTCGATGATCGGCCGCGTGAGCGACCGACGGCTGATCACTTATGGCTACGGACCGCAGGCCGACGTGCGCGCGGTCAACGTGCGGTTCGAAGGGGGCATTTCGCACTTCGACGTTCAGTTGTCCGACCGCGTGAAGGGCGGATCGCGGACGCTTGCGGGGCTCACCCTGCCGATGCCTGGCGAACACAACGTGCAAAATTCGCTGTCGGCGATCGCGGTGGCGCGCGAGTTGGGCGTGCCGGACGTGACGGTACGCGAGGCGCTGGCGCAGTTCGAAGGCGTGAAGCGCCGGTTCACAAAGACCGGCGTTTGGAACGGCGTCACGATCATCGACGATTATGCACACCATCCGGTCGAGATCTCGTCCGCATTGAAGGCCGCGCGACAGGTTGCTATGGGGCGTGTGATCGCCGTCGTGCAACCGCACCGCTACACGCGGCTCAAGGACCTCTTCAAAGAGTTTTCGACGTGCATGCACGGCGCGGATACCGTTGTCGTCTCCGACGTTTATCCAGCGGGCGAGCAGCCGCTGGCCGGTGTGTCGCGCGATGCGCTGGTCGACAGCATGCGCGCGCACGGGCATCGCAATGTCGTGGCACTGCAATCGCCGGAGGAACTCGCGAGAGTCGTTTCCGAAATTGCAAAGCCGGGCGACTATGTCGTGTGCATGGGTGCCGGCACGATCACGAACTGGGCCAATCTGCTGCCGAGTCAGTTGCAGGCTTTGAGCGAAGGCAAAAGCTAGCGATGCAGACGGCGGCGAGCGATCTGATCGCGCGGCTGCCGCGCGTGAAGGGCCCCTACCAGGCGAACGCGGCGATAAAGGACTTGACGTGGTTTCGCGCGGGCGGGCCTGCGGAGGTGCTTTACATCCCGCCGGATGCGGATGACCTCGCGGCGTTTCTAGTTGGGTTGCCAGCCGATGTTCCGGTGACGGTGATCGGCGTCGGATCGAACTTGCTGGTTCGTGACGGCGGCGTCGATGGCGTGGTGATCCGCTTGGGTCGGGGTTTCATGAACGCTGCCGCCGAGGATGATCATCGTGTGCGGGCAGGCGCATCAGTGCTCGATGTTGCCGTGTCGAAGGTCGCGCTGGAGTCTGGGCTTACGGGGCTTGAGTTCATGCGCGGGATTCCGGGCGCCGTCGGCGGGGGGCTGCGCATGAATGCAGGCGCCTACGGGCGCGAGTTTAAGGATATTTTGGTCGAAGCGACTGCGTTGGACCGCAGCGGTAAGCGCGTACGTCTTGCGAACGCCGACATGGGCTTTGAATACCGGCGATCAGGCGTCCCCGCAGATTTGATCTTTGTCGAAGCGGTGTTTCAGGCGTCGCCCGGTGAGAAGGCCGAGATCGAGGCGCGGATGAACGAGATCACCGACGCACGCGCCGCGACGCAGCCGATCAAGAGCCGCACGGGCGGTTCCACATTCAAGAATCCGCCGGGTGAGAAAGCTTGGCAGCTTGTCGATCGCGCAGGATGCCGTGGCCTCAGGCGCGGCGATGCGGAAGTGTCGACGATGCACTGCAATTTTCTCATCAATCATGACCGGGCGACGGGCAACGAGATCGAGGATCTCGGCGAAGACGTTCGCGCGAGGGTCAAAGCCGCTACGGGCATTGAGCTCGAGTGGGAGATTAAGAGGATCGGAAAGCGGTCGTGAGGCCCATCTTCTGGTTGCTTGCGCGCCATCGTCGCGAGGGCGCTATTTTTCAGTTCTGATTTGTTTGGAGGTTACCTATGGCCGAGCAACGGCACGTCGCGGTTTTGATGGGCGGATGGTCGGCGGAGCGGCCGGTTAGTCTCGTGACGGGTAAGGGCGTCGCAAAAGCGCTGCGCGACGAGGGCTTCAAGGTCACAGAGGTCGACGTTGGGCGCGACATCACGGACGTGCTTGCGAAGATCAAGCCCGACGTTTGCTTCAACGCGCTGCACGGTCAGTGGGGCGAGGACGGCTGCGTTCAGGGTCTGCTTGAGATCATGGGGATCCCCTACACGCATTCCGGCGTCCTGGCGTCGGCTGTTGCGATGCACAAGGAACGTGCGAAGGCGGTGTTTCGGGGCGCGGGGTTGCCGATTGTCAACGACATCGTCATTTCGCGTCACGACGTCGCGAAACAAACCGCGATCAAAGCGCCATTCGTGATCAAGCCCGTTAATCAGGGGTCAAGTGTGGGGGTCTTTATTATTCGACCCGGGGACAACCGTCCGCCGGAGCAGCTGACGAGCCCCGATTGGAATTTGGGTGACGAGGTCATGGTGGAAGAATTCGTGCCGGGACGCGAGCTGACGGTTGCTGTCATGGACGGCAAGCCGCTGGCCGTGACCGAGATCTTAGCAAAGACGAAGTTCTATGACTTCGAAGCCAAGTACTCGGACGGCGGGTCGGAGCATGTTGTGCCCGCGCGGATCCCTGCGAAAATCTATGACGAAGCGATGGATATCTCGGTTCGCGCGCATGTGGCGCTGGGTTGCAGAGGCGTGAGCCGGACCGACCTGCGTTACGACGACACGAATGGCGAGCCAGGGCGGTTGATCATTCTGGAGACGAACACTCAGCCCGGCATGACGCCGACGTCGCTGGCGCCGGAGCAGGCTTCTTACAAGGGTATTTCCTACGGCGCCTTGTGCCGCTGGATGATTGAGGATGCATCATGCGATCGCTAGTCGGATCGGCTATGGACGACGATGACGACGATGTTCGGTCACCGCCGAAGCGGAAGCGGGCGCCGTCAAAGGGCAGGCCCCGCGTCGTACGGCAGAAGCGCGGGCGACGGGACGAGAGCGTCGCGCGCCGGTGGCTTGCGTCTGCTTTGGGCGCCGCACGCTGGACGCTGGTTTGGGGCCTTGCCGTTGGCGTCTTCTTTTTGGTGACCGTGTTCGCAGGCTTGTTCTCCGGCGGGCATGTGTCGACGGCGGTTGCCGGTCTGCAAAGCGCCGGGGAAGGTGCCATGGCAGGTGCCGGGTTCACGGTTCAGTCGGTAGCGCTGGAAGGCCGCAATGAAACGGCTCAGCGCGAGATCGTGCGCATGCTCGGGATCAAGCGCGGCGATCTGATGCTTTATGTCGACGTTGACGAGGCGCGGGCGCGGATCGAGGCGCTGCCGTGGGTTAAGTCTGCCGAGGTCCGCCGGGTTTGGCCCGACCGCATCGTTGTCCGCATTGTCGAACGCACGCCTGTCGCGGTTTGGCAGAGGGACGGGGCGAAAACTGTCATCGATATCGACGGGCATCCAATCGCTGGCGAAGACCCGGTGCGCTTCGCGTCGTTGCCACTGGTCGTAGGCCAAGGCGCGGAGACCGCCGTCGCGTCGCTTCTCAAGCTTGTTGCGACGCAACCGAACTTAAAGTCACGTGTGAAAATTGCCGTGCGAGTAGGTGAAAGACGTTGGAATTTACGGCTTGATAACGCTGTTGAGGTACGTCTGCCAGAGGAAGGCGCGGAAGCGGCCTTGGCAGAGCTGGTCCGGCTCGAACGCGAGCAGAATATTCTCGCGCGCGACATTACGGCGATCGATCTTCGCTACCCGGACCGTTTCATCGTCAAGCTGCCGCCAGGGTCACCGCTGATTACGCCGGCGCGGCCCGCTGGTGGCAGGGAAACTTGATGGTCATTGGGATCGGTAGGGGACGAACGGGGAAGGGACAGCGCTCGCTCAAAGGCGGGATCATCGCTGCGCTCGATGTCGGCTCGACCAAGGTCGCCTGCTTCATCGTCAAACTCGTTCCTGCTCGCGAGGGCTCAGAGCCGCAGCTGAAGGTGCTGGGCGTCGGACATCACGCGAGCCGTGGCGTCCGGGGTGGCGCCGTCGTCGATATCAATTCGGCCGAGGATTCGATCCGGGCCGCTGTCGAGCAGGCCGAGCGGATGGCCGGGGTCACCCTGAAGGACGCGGTTGTCGGGATCTCCTGCGGTCAGCCGCAGAGTCGCGCAATCAACGTGGAAGTTTCCATCGCCGGCCATGAGGTCGGCGAGGAAGATCTCCGCCGTGCCTATGCGACTGGGCGGGCCCAAGGGCCGTCACCCGAGCGCGAAATCATTCATTGCATGGCCGGCAGCTTAGCCATCGACGGCAGCCGTGGCATTCGCAATCCGCGCGGCATGGTGGGCGACACGCTTGGGGTTTCGATGCATGCGGTCACGGCGGCGTCCGGGCCGATCCGAAATTTGGAATCTTGCATCGACCGCTGCCACTTGGACATTTCCGGCAAGGCGGTGACGTCCTATGCGGCGGGCTTGGCCACGTTGGTCGCCGACGAAATGGAGCTTGGGGCGACCGTCATCGACATGGGCGGCGGGACGACCTCTATCGCGGTGTTTTTTGACGGGAATCTGGTCCTATCGGACGTGTTGCCGGTCGGTGGCGGCCATGTCACGAGCGATATCGCGCGCGGGCTTTCGACCTCGCTCGCGAATGCCGAGCGGATCAAGACGCTGCACGGGAGCGCGTTTTCCGCGCCGAACGACGGCCGCGACCTGATCACGATCGCCCATTTGGGAGAGGACGACGGGGAGGGCGAGAGCCAAATTTCGCGCTCCGTTTTGACTGGGATCATTCAGCCGCGCATCGAAGAGACTTTCGAAATGGTGCGCGACCGCTTGGTCGATTCCGGCCTTTCATCGATTTCTGGACGTCGCGTCGTGTTGACGGGCGGCGCGGCGCAGCTGAACGGCGCGCGCGAGACCGCGGCACGCGTGTTGTCGAAGCAGGTGCGTGTCGGCAGGCCCCATCGGCTCGGCGGCTTGGCTGAAGCGGCGAGCGGGCCCGCGTTTGCCGGGTGCGCCGGCCTTGCGATTTGGGCGTCACAGCGGTCGAATGAAGTGAAGGTTTCGCGCGAGGATTTCGATGCGCCCGACCTTGCCTATGGTACTCATGGAGCTGCTTTGGGTGGCTTCGGGGGTCTAACGCGCTGGATTAAAGAGAATTTTTAACCCCTGTCGGTGCAAGACTAGAAGAACAAGCGCGAAAACGCGCGAGTGGTGTGGTGTTTTGCTTGGGAAGGTCACGCATGGAGAATAGCGATGGCCGTCAACCTCAAGTCGCCTGATTTCACAGAGCTGAAGCCCCGCATCCTCGTCTTCGGGGTAGGCGGCGCCGGCGGCAACGCCGTGAACAACATGGTGGCGTCAGAACTCGAGGGCGTCGAGTTCCTTGTCGCGAATACCGACGCGCAAGCGCTCGTACATTCGAAAGCCAATTATTGCATTCAACTCGGCGGCAAGCTCACGCAAGGGTTGGGCGCCGGATCGCGGCCGGACATCGGCTACGCGGCGGCCGAAGAGAGCGGTGACGAAATCAGGGCCGTACTCGACCAAGCGCACATGGTTTTCATTACAGCGGGCATGGGCGGCGGCACCGGTACGGGTGCTGCTCCCGTCATCGCGAAGATCGCGCGCGATATGGGCGTGCTTACCGTCGGCGTCGTGACGAAGCCGTTTTCGTTCGAAGGCCAGCGGCGGATGCGGATCGCCGAAGAGGGGATCGAGAAGCTCAAAGAATTCGTCGACACGCTGATCGTCGTGCCGAACCAGAATCTGTTCCGGATCGCCAACGAGAAAACGACGTTCGCCAAGGCGTTCGAGATGGCAGACGAGGTGCTCTACGCCGGCGTGCGCGGGGTCACCGACTTGATGGTGATGCCGGGCCTTATCAATCTAGACTTTGCCGACGTGCGCACAGTGATGCGCGAGATGGGCACGGCGATGATGGGCATGGGCGAAGCCGAGGGCGAGCGCCGCGCCATCGAGGCGGCGGAAGCCGCAATTTCCAATCCGTTGCTCGACCACACCTCGATGAAGGGCGCGCGGGGCGTTCTCATCAACATTACAGGCGGCATGGACCTGACGCTTTACGAGGTCGATGAGGCGGCGAACAAGATCCGCGCCGAGGTCGATCCCGAAGCGAACATCATCGTCGGCTCCACATTCGACGAGCGGATGAGCGGCAAGATGCGCGTGTCGGTGGTCGCCACCGGCATTGCTATCGAAACGAAATCGCAGGCGGCGCCGGTCAGGACTGCGACAGCGAACGCGCGTGCTGCCGAAGCAAAGGCCGAGCCGCGCCGCACAGCTGCAACACACACTGCCGCGATGGCGGCGCCAATTGCAGCGCCTGCGCATCCGGTGCACACGATGCAGAACGAGATCGTGCAGGCCGGCCTTGCGATCGAAGATGCGCACGACATTGATCAACGCAGTCATGCCGCGGTCGAGACGCATATTTACGAGTCCGCGATCATCGAGTCGGTTCAGCCGCAACGCGATCTCCCGACACGCGAGTACACGCGGGTGCGTCAGCCGTTGCCACCGCTGCCGTCGCAATTTCAGGCCGAGCCCAAGAAATCGGGCGGGTTCTCGATGTTTGGGATTACGATCGGCGGAACAGCGACGAAGAAGCCGCTTGTGCAACGCACCAACCCAGCGGCCATGCGCCTCTCACCGGAGCAACCCGGCGAAACGCGCGCCCCCGTGCAAGCGCGGGCTCACCCGGGAACCAAGATACGCAGCGAAGAGCATACGCCGGTTGACGATCAACTCGACATCCCGGCCTTCCTTCGGCGCCAGGTGAATTAAGCTCATTTGGAGCCAGGATTTGCGGCCCTTCGAGCGATCGAGGGGCCGTTTTCGTAGAGTTGGGAACCTGCAGAAACTGCGACGTCGCAAAAGCGCTGAAATCAGCCAACCGGGTGGTTTATGCAACGGGCTCGGGTGGCTGATTTTTGGCTGATTTCTGCGGTAATAAATCGAAACAACAAGTCATTTAGCGCGATTCGGGCACACTGGTAGAGTTTTCATGGCGATGGAGCCATCAGTCCGGGAACTGAGTTGACCATACAACACCCGGGCGAGTGGTCATCAAGGGTGGTACCGACTTTAGGGGGGCCGGTGCTGTCTGCAAAGCTGAGGGGGACGGTCTTTTCCGGTGCGCCCCGCGGTGTTCGTCGCGGCCGTTGAGTGTCCTTTTGCCCAATTCTGGGCGGCCGCGTCGGTAGACAGCATATCGGAGTTGAGTGGGGCAATGGCGCTTCAAAAGACGATTAAGAACCGGATGGTTTGCCAAGGCGTTGGCGTTCACACCGGGATTCTGTCCACACTTACTCTGCTTCCGGCACCCGAAGGTACGGGCATTATTTTCCGCCGGACGGATCATCCTGGCGTGGCCGGCGTTGTTCCGGCTCGCTTTGATCGTGTCACCGACACGAAACTCGGCACCACGATCGGCAACGTCTATGGTGTGAAGGTCCACACGATCGAGCATTTGATGGCGGCGGTCGTCGGACTCGAAATCACGAACATCATCATCGAAATCGACGCCGCCGAAGTTCCCATTATGGACGGGAGCGCGGCACCGTTCGTCTTCTTGCTGGAATGCGCCGGCGTGGTCGCGCAGAGTGAACCCGTGCGCGCTATCCGCGTGCGCGAGACGGTGCGCGTGGAAGACGGCGACAAGTATGCAGAGCTGCGGCCCGGTATCGGCTTCTCCGCGGACCTTGAAATTGCGTTTGAGAACTGTCCGGTCATCGACCGCCAATTCTATTCGTTCGACCTCGATACGCCCTCATTCAAAGCCGAGCTTGCGCGGGCGCGTACGTTCGGTTTCCGGCATGAGGTCGAGTATCTGCAGAAGAACGGCCTGGCGCTCGGCGGCTCACTGTCCAATTCGATCGTGCTCGACGGTGGGCGGATCATGAACGAAGACGGCTTGCGCTATGCGGACGAGTTCGTGCGCCACAAGCTGCTCGATCTGGTCGGCGATATGGCATTGGCGGGCGGTCCGCTATACGCGCAGTTCCGCGGCTTCAAGACCGGCCATGCGATGAACAACAAGCTGCTGCGCGAATTGTTCGCGCGCAAGAGCGCGTGGGAATACGTTACGCTGCACACGCGCCGCTCGGTACCCACGGTCGAACGTCCGGTTTACGGGCTGGCCGCAGCGGAATAGTCGCTCCCTAAGCATCATAGGGCGCTGCGGCAGAAGTGCCGCGGCGCCTTTATTTTTTTATCGCGGGGACACGTTGATGCGGGCGTCCGACGCGCCCTTCCGTTCGAAAAACTGAACGGGCGGGTGGTGGTGGAAGTTGAAGTACAACCTACCGGAGGTTTTTCGAGAACTCTTCCCGAACCAAGCGACAACGGACAACGGTCGCGAATAATTTGCGATTACCGGGAACCAGAAATTTCGCTCTGTGGTTGGTGCCCTCTTTATTTCGGGGACATAATGGATAGCCAATGCTCCGTTAAGAAGTTGGTAACGAATGGCGCTCAGCGGCACGATTCGGTTGTCGCGTACGCGCAATACAGCCTTTGGAATCGCGGCGTGGGCGGAAACCCCCATTGTTGCCCTGCCGCACGGGCCGAAGAATGGGCGGTCTCCTGCCGTTTGGAAGGGTGGCGGCGGGGCCGGTCTTACGGTAAAGATGCGGTCGAGATGCCTGTTAAGGGACCGTTACGGCCCCCGGACAGGTGCGGTGCCCCTCAAACTCGTCGGTTCCCATGTCGCTTGTTCCGCTTCGTTTGCGTTCCCTTTCGATCGGCGTCGCGTTTGCGCTCGCCATGCCGCTGACGGCGTGCGCCGGCGACGATACGCCGAAGCCGCGGGCCGAGGTGCGTGAGACACCCGTCGAGCAACTCTATCAAGACGCGCTGCTCCAACTCGACCGGGCGAACTGGATTCCGTGCGCGCAAGCGTTCGACGAGGTGGAGCGGCAACATCCCTATTCGGTATGGGCGCGGCGCGCGATTTTGATGTCGGCGTTCTGCTACTACCAGGCGAACAAGTACACGGAGTCGATCCAGGCGGCGGACCGTTTCATCACGCTGCACCCCGGCAACAAGGATGCGCCGTATGCCTATTACCTGAAGGCGGTTTCGCTCTATGAGCAGATCGTCGACGTCGGCCGCGATCAGCGCCGTACGGAACAAGCGATGGCTGCTCTCGGCGATCTCATTCGCCGGTTCCCCCAGACGGACTACGCTCGCGATGCGCGGTTGAAACTCGACCTTACTCGGGACCACCTTGCCGGCAAGGAAATGTCGATCGGGCGCTACTACCTGAAGCGCGGCGAACAGGTTGCGTCGATCGGGCGGTTTCGGAGCGTCATCGAGAAGTATCAGACGACGAGCCACGTGCCCGAAGCTCTGCACCGGTTGGTGGAGGCGTATTTGTCGCTCGGTGTGATCAAGGAAGCGCGCGCAGCCGCAGCGGTGCTCGGCCACAACTATCCGGGCAGCGAGTGGTATGAAGATACGTTTGCGCTGATGCAGGAGTACGGCCAGAAAGACGGCGGGCAGTCGGTGGCGCAGATTCGCACCGCGCCGGCCGTCGCTTCCACGCCGACGGTGGTACCCGCCGATGCGACCCCCGTCTCGGCACCGGCGCCAAAGGCGAAGACCGACGTTCCGCCGCCACCCGAAGCCGGCACCAAGCCTTCCGCGCCGACCTCCGGCGATAAGAAGGGTGAGGAAGACGGCGGCTGGTTCGACTGGTTCTAAGAAGAAGGCCCGACGCCTCACGATGCTGACGTCTCTCTCGATCCGCGACTTTGTGCTGATCGAGCGGTTGGACTTGGAATTCGCGCCGGGGCTTTGCGTGCTTACGGGCGAAACGGGGGCGGGGAAGTCCATCCTGCTTGATGCTTTGGGGTTGGCGACCGGCGGACGAGCCGAGCGCGGGTTCATTCGCGCGGGTGGTTCGCAAGCCTCGGTCACAGCTGTTTTCGATCCGCCGGCGAAGCATCCGGCGCGCGCCGCACTGGGCGGCAACGGACTTGAGAGCGACGGCGCCCTGATCTTCCGCCGCTCGATCGCAAGCGACGGCCGGAGCCGCGCTTTCATCAACGATCAGCCGGTCTCGATCGGCCTTATGCGCGAAGCCGGTGCGATGCTGCTTGAGATTCACGGGCAGCATGACGATCGGGGACTGCTGGACGCCGCAGGTCATCGCAATTTGCTGGACGCTTTCGGTGGGCTCGATGACGAGGTTGCGGCCGTTGAAAGCGCTTGGCGTGCGCTCGCTGCCGCTGAGGAGGCGGCGCGCGCCGAGGCCGAGGTTCAGCAACGGGCGGCGCAGGATTTCGACTACCTGAAACACATGGCGGAGGAGCTGCGCGCGCTCGACGTGCGGGCGGGCGAAGAGGCTGAGCTCGCGAACACGCGCGCCGTGATGATGGCTTCCGAGAAGATTTCGAGCGACCTGCATGAAGCGGTTGAGGCGCTCTCCGGCAACGGCGGTGTCGAGGCGCGCATGAGCTTGGCGCTGCGCCGGTTGAGCCGCGCGCAGACGGTGGCGCAGGGGCGGTTGGATGCGGCGGTCGCCGCACTCGATCGGGCGGTGATCGAGGCGACGGAGGCGCGGCGCGCGGTCGACGCGGCGGCGCGCGGGTTGGCGTTCGACGCCAACGCGCTGGAGAAGGCCGAGACGCGGCTCTTTGCGCTGCGCGCGGCGGCGCGCAAGTACGGCGGAACGTGTGACGGGCTTGCGGCGAAGCGGGCGGACGCCGACGCGAAGCTTCAGACGCTCGCAAGCGCGCAGTCGCGAGCGGCAGAGTTGGAGCGGCTGAAGGTGCAGACCCGCAAGGCGTTCGATAAGGCAGCGGCGACGTTGTCGGCTGCACGCGCGAAGGCGGCAGAGGGGTTGGATCAGCGGGTCGCGAAGGAGTTGGCGCCGCTAAAGCTTGAGCATGCGCTGTTTCGTACGCAGATCGCGGCGATCGGCACCGCGGGGCCATCAGGCTTGGACCGCGTCGAGTTTATGGTCGCGACGAATCCTGGTGCTCCGTTCGGCGGGTTAACCCGCATCGCGTCGGGCGGCGAGTTGGCCCGCTTCATCTTGGCTTTGAAGGTGGCCTTGGCGGACGAAGGATCGGCATCGTTGATTTTCGACGAGGTGGACCGCGGCGTCGGCGGCGCGGTGGCGGATGCCGTCGGTGAGCGGCTCGCGCGGCTCGCGAAGGGCGAGCAGGTGCTCGTGGTGACGCACTCACCGCAAGTCGCGGCGCGCGGGATGCATCACCTGCGCGTCTCGAAGGCGATGGCGGCGGGGGCGATGACCACGCGGGTCGAGTTGCTCGATGCGGGCGGCCGGCGCGAGGAGATTGCGCGGATGCTGGCCGGCGCGAAGGTCACAAACGAGGCGCGCGCTGCCGCCGATCGTTTGATCGGCGGGGCGGTGACGCAATTGCCGAAACGACGGCGGGCGACGTGACGAAGCCTGCGCCGGTTGCGAAGCTTAGCGAGAAGGATGCGGCGGCGGAGCTTGCGCGCCTTGCGCGAGAAATCGCCGAGCATGACAAGCGCTATCATGCCGAAGATCAACCCACGATCTCCGACGCCGACTACGACGCGCTGAAGAAGCGGAACTCGGCGATCGAGGCGAAGTTCCCGCAACTGATCCGCGCAGACAGCCCGTCGCGGCGGATCGGGTACGCCGCGGTCGAAAAGTTCGGCAAGGTCAAGCATGGCGTGGCGATGCTGTCGCTGGACAATGCGTTCGACGACGAGGACGTGACCGATTTCGTCGATCGCGTGCGGCGGTTCTTGAACCTTCCGGCGGACGAAGAGCTTGCGTTCACGGCAGAACCCAAGATCGACGGCTTGTCGGCGAGCTTGCGGTACGAGGACGGCAAGCTGGTCATTGGCGCGACGCGCGGCGACGGTGCGGTCGGCGAGAATGTGACCGCGAATTTAAAGACGTTGAAGGACATTCCGCATACGTTGAAGGGGCGCGGCGTACCGGAGTTGATCGAAGTGCGCGGCGAAGTGTTCTTGAGCCACGCCGATTTCGCGAAGTTGAACAAGGATCAAGCTGCGCGCGAGGAGAAGACGTTCGCCAATCCGCGCAATGCTGCGGCCGGATCTTTGCGCCAGCTCGATGTATCGATCACAGCGCGGCGCCCCTTGCGGTTTTTTGCCTACACGTGGGGGCAAGCTTCGAAGGTGCCCGGCAAGACGCAGAGCGAGGTGATCGAGGCGTTTGGGGACTGGGGCTTTCCGACCAACCCGGAAATGAAGCGCTTCACGAGCGTCGAGGCGATCCTGAAATACTACACGAAGATCGCGGGTAAGCGGGCGTCGCTCGGCTACGACATCGACGGCGTCGTCTACAAGGTCGACCGTTTGGATTGGCAGCAGCGGTTGGGGTTCGTGAGCCGCGCGCCGCGCTGGGCGGTTGCGCACAAGTTTCCGGCGGAGCAGGCCGAGACGGAACTGCTCGACATCGACATTCAAGTCGGGCGCACGGGCACGCTGACGCCTGTCGCGCGGTTGAAGGCAGTGACGGTCGGTGGTGTCGTCGTGACAAACGCGACGCTGCACAACGAGGACGAGATTGCGCGTAAAGATGTGCGCGTCGGCGACACGGTTGTCATACAGCGGGCGGGTGACGTCATTCCGCAAATCGTGCGCGTCGTCGAAGAGAAGCGGCCCAAGGGCGCGCGGGCGTACAAATTCCCCGCCAAATGCCCGGTGTGTGGCAGCCATGCAGTGCGCGTAGTCGATGCGGCGGGCGCGGAGTCGGTGGCACGGCGCTGCACCGGGGGGCTGATCTGTCCGGCGCAGGCGGTGGAGCGTTTGAAGCATTTCGTTTCCCGCAATGCGTTCGACATCGAAGGGTTCGGATCGAAGCACGTGGATGCGTTTTTGGCGGACAAGTTGATCGCGCATCCGTCAGACATATTTCTGCTCGAGGACAAGTACGGCTCAGGGCCGAAGGCGATTGCGGCGCGCGAAGGGTGGGGACCGCAGTCGGCGGCGAGACTGTTCGCGGCGATTGCGGAGCGGCGTACGATTGCGCTCAACCGGTTCATCTTTGCGCTCGGCATCCGGCATGTCGGCGAATCGACAGCGCGCTTGCTGGCTCTGAACTACGGT
>JBKJZU010000505.1:0-4736 GCA_046715015.1 Micropepsaceae bacterium | reverse complement strand
GCCCCTTTGTGCATAAGGCCTGGTGGTGGCGCTCAAAGAAGTCGATCCACGCCAAAGCCAAGAAATACGCGCCCTCGCTCCTGGGCTTCACAATGGTTTCGCACAAACCGTCGAGCAATTCGGCACTCTACAAGATCCTGGGCGGAGACATCACGACTGAGATCACGTTCGAGCTGCCCGGCACGCGCGTCGAACACATCAAGGCCGGCCGCAACGAAGTCGTGGGCCTCACGACCTGCACGCCCCTGAACGACAACGAGACCGAGGTCACCCAGACCTTCTTCTGGAACCTGCGCTGGATCGCGCCCTTCAAGCCGATCGCGCAACACGTCGCGCGCGTCTTTATGGACCAGGATCGCAACATGGTCACGCTTCAGCAGGAAGGACTGAAGTTCAACCCGCGCCTCATGTTGATCCAAGACGCCGACGTTCCGGCTATCTGGTACCATCGGCTGAAGAAGGAATGGGTTGAAGCCGCCGCCGCCAACCGCCCCTTTACCAACCCAGTGACGGAAACGACGCTGCGCTGGCGCAGCTAAAGCGGCATCCCGCTTGCGACGCAACACCTGAACGCCGCCCACATTGTCTCAATTGGAGACAGCGGCGCCATCAGGGTCACAGGGCATGTCGCTTCCCACACTCGGCGAACTTCGCTTTGCAGAAAGCCTCTTCGCGAGCGAACGCAAACCCTATCGCCGCCGCGGCTTTGACGCCCTCTGGAACAAGTTCTTCGACATGTCGATCATGGTGACATTCGTCTTCTTCTTATTCATGTAAGCGAAAGGGCGCGCCCCTCTCGGGACGCGCCTCTCCGGACATGCAAGATGAAGTCAGTGCGTTCCGGCCAAACCGCCCGAAGCGCCGAAGTCGCGCTTGGCAGCCACGATCGTGACCGTGAACCCGGCGATGACATCCAGCACCGTCATCAGCGCCAGCATGAAGAACACCGAATTCGAAAAGCCCTGCATCGTGATGAACTGAATGATGCACACGACCGCGAGCAACATCGACAGGCCGTGATTGATGATCGACATCGCATCCGTGCGCGTCGACTTCACGATTTCCACGAAAAGGAGCAACAGGCTCAACGCCATGAATACGTCGGCGAACGAAACGCCCCAAGCGTCGCCCGAGAACATGCCGATCGTGAAGATTGGCGAGGACATCCAGCCGCCAACGTTACCCGGCGTGGCAACCCCTGTCAGAACGACGAAATTGTATAGAATGAGCGGAAATACCAACAACGGGATGATATTCAGCGCCGACAATCCTCTGCCCATGAAACCCTCGTAGCCTCCAGTTAAAAGCCTCCCCGGCCTTGTGCGAAGCTTACCAGCCCAAAGAAGCAAGTGCCAAGCTGAGGATTGGAAGTGGCTATTTTGTGGCAGAGGGAGGTTCGCTCCCGTTTTCGCGCCCCGCGGCCGCTCTTTCAGCAAATATGAGGTAGAGGTTGCGGGCGTAAACAATCAGGCCAAGAGCCTGACCGGAGATAAAGACGGGGTCTTTCTTGTATACGGCGTAGACGAGCAGCACGATGCCGCCGCCAACGCTGAAGTACCAGAACATCACCGGAACCACGCTGCGGCCCGCCTTCTCGCTCGCCCACCACTGCACAACAAACCGTGACATGAAGAGCGCCTGACCGGCGAACCCGATCAAAAGCCAAATGTGTTCCCAAGTGAACCAGTCGGTCATCTAAATCTCGTCCACTCGTTCTGGGTTTCGCGACCGGCGCCTGAGCCACCGCACGCCGCGCAAATCCGACAGTGACACGATCAACCGGTCAAGCGTGCCGTACTTCGACACCCCGTGCGAGCGCGGCCGGTGGTTCACGTCGACATGTGCGATCCGATACCCCTCGCGCAGCATCAACGCTGGTATGAAGCGATGAAGATGATCGAAGTAGGGTAAGCGCAGAAACGCTTCCCGCGAAAAGAGCTTGAGCCCGCACCCGGTGTCGCGCGTGTTGTCTTGCAACAGCCACTGCCTGACACCATTGCCGACGCGCGACGCCATGCGCTTCATGAAGTTGTCTTGCCGCTTGCGTCGCTGTCCCGCGACCAGCCCTAACGGCGGACTGCCCGCCAGCGATGTGCGCCATGTCGCGAGCAGGTTTGGAATGTCGGCCGGATCGTTCTGACCGTCGCCGTCGAGCGTCGCGATCAGGGTTCCCCGCGCCGCCAAGACACCCGTCCTGACCGCCCGGCTCTGCCCCGAATTCTTCGCATGCTTCAAAACGCGCAGCTCCGGCGACTGCGTCTGCGCCGCCTTGAGCGATGACACGGTCTCATCCCGGCTGGCATCGTCGACGAAAATGACCTCGAACGCGACCTTGCCCCGCAGCGCGGCCGTGATCTCGTTGAGAAGCGGTACCGCGTTCTCAACCTCGTTCATCACCGGTACGACGACCGAAAGCTCGGGCGCGGCCGTCACGCGACGCCCCCGAACGCGATAGCGATCGACAACCGGTCGAACAAGATCCTGACACTCCTCATGAGGTGGCCGGGCTTATACAAGCGCCGGGGCCTCAACGGCTAGGCCCCAGATCGCAAGCTCTCGACGAATGGCCATGATGACAGGTATGACGCGCATCGTTACCTTAGGTCGCAGGCCGTAGTCATTCCTTGATTGCACCGTGCGTCCCATCAGTGGTTAACCCTGCCCATGCCGACACGTCGATCCGCAGCCTCCTATGATTCGTCGAGCCCCTGGTCGCTCGCACTCGCACATCCGCGCGTGGTGCTGGTCGTGCTCTGCCTTTTGATGTTCGTGCCGGGGATTGCGACGATCCCCCCGCTCGACCGCGACGAGGCGCGCTTCACGCAAGCCACGAAGCAAATGCTTGAGACCGGCGACTTCATCGAAATCCGCTTCCAAGACGAAGCCCGCAACAAAAAGCCGATCGGCATCTACTGGATGCAGGCGATCACTGCGGGCTGGCTGACCTCGGAGCCGCACAATTCCATTTGGGCCTATCGCATCCCCTCGGTCCTCGGCGGCATCTTCGCGGTCCTGTTCGCCTTCGGACTGGGCCGAAGATTGTTCGACGAAGAAACCGCCATGATAGGGGCGGGGCTTCTCGCCTCGTCGATGCTCTTAATAGGTGAGGCGCATATCGCCAAGACCGACGCCGTGCTCGTCGCCTGCGTGACCGCCGCCCAGCTCCTTGTTGCGCAGTTCTTCATCGCCGCCCGGCAAGGGTCGCCCCAACCGATGGTGCGCTACTCCGCGATGCTCGGACTTGCGATCGGCATCGGCATCCTGGTCAAGGGCCCCATGATCCTGTTCTTCGTGGGCTTGACCGTGATCGCCCTCTCCGCGTGGGAACGCCGGTGGGGCTGGATCTCGACCATGCGACCCATGTTCGCGCTCGGTATCATCATCTTGATCAACGTACCGTGGCTGGTCGCGATCGGCCTTGTTACCAAAGGTGCTTACTTCCAAGAGGCGATTGGTCAAGACTTCCTCGGCAAAGCGATAAGCGGACAAGAATCGCACTGGGGTCCGCCCGGCTACTACCTTGTGTCGCTGCTCGCAGGCTTCTGGCCCGGTTGGCTGTTCCTCGCCCCCGGCGTCGTCTACGCGATCGCGCGCGTACGCGAAGGGTCGGTCCGCTTCCTTCTTGCCTGGATCGTGCCGGCCTGGATCATCCTTGAACTCGCGCCGACGAAGCTTCCGCACTATCCGCTGCCGCTCTATCCGGCGATCGCGATGCTGTGCGGCGCAGCCGTCATGGCCGGCGTCCGCGAAAGCCGAAGCTTCCTCGACAATACGCCTGTGAAACTCGGCGCGGTCGCGTGGCTGATGGTAACGCTGGCGCTGATCGGTGCCGCTCTCTTCTATGTGCCGGGACAGTACGGCACGGGCGGCGGCGTCTTCTTGACGATCTTGGCGCTCCCCGTCCTCGGCGCAGCTGGCATCGCGGTGCTGTTCCTGTTGCGCGGTGAAGGAGAGAACGCGACGGCCGCAACAGTCGCGACCGGCGCTCTGTTCGCAGCAATCCTGCTCGCGGCCGTGCTTCCCCGCCTCGAGCAACTGATGCTGAGCCAACGGGCAGCCGACCTCATCGCACGCTCCGGCGCCAAGCCTGAGAACACGACGGTCGCAGGCTTCAACGAGCCAAGTATCGTCTTCCAAGTCGGCACGAAGGTCGCGCTCTCGCCGACCGGTGCCATAGCCGCGGACTTCATCACCAAACACGCCGACGCGCGCGCGCTCGTTGAGGAGCGTATGGACGCCGAGTTCCAACAGACGCTGCGCAAGCTGAACGTCACCGCCGAGGCGCTCGGCAACGTAAAGGGCTTGAACTACTCGAAGGGCGATCACCTATCGCTCACGCTCTATCGGCTGCGCAAAACCGGCCCGTGACCGCGCTGACGGAGCGGCTGAAGGATATTCCGCCGCTCGCGTGGCTCGCGACGCTTGTCGCTGCCCTGACGCTCTTCCGCTTGCTCGTCCTTTGGGCGACGCCGCTGAACTTAGGGCCGGATGAAGCGCAGTACTGGTCGTGGAGCCGAACGCTCGCGTTCGGCTATTTCTCGAAGCCGCCAATGATCGCCTGGATCATCGGCGCAACGACCGGCATCTGCGGCGACAGTGAAACCTGCATCCGCGCCAGCGCGCCGTTAATGCACGCGGCCACTGCGTTCCTGATCTTCTTCGCCGGCAAAGCACTCTACGACGAACGCGTGGGCGTTTGGTCCGGCGTCGCCTATGTGCTGATGCCGGGCACGAGC
>JBKJZU010000504.1:0-3511 GCA_046715015.1 Micropepsaceae bacterium | reverse complement strand
CGATACATCCCCGCGACCTGCGCAAGGTCACCGCGCTTCACGCCGGCCCCTGCAAACTTGATCAGCCCCTCGCCGGACCCCGGCACCGGCACCGGCACGGGAAGCTTGGTGATATGCGCGACGCGCGCCCCCGATACTTCTCCAGGCAGAACGGCGGTCATCGTTTCGGGGAGGGTGGGCACGGGGAGCTTTTCCTTCTTGCGGGCCTTGGGCGGGTTGGGAATTATTAGCCCAGTGCAAAGGGAATTGGCCAATGGCCTGGGATGATCTCGATCCGAAGCCGAAGAAACCGCCGCCCGTCGACCTCTCGCTGATGTCGATTGAGGACCTGACGAACCGCATCGGCGAGTTCGAGGCCGAAATCGCCCGCATGAAAGAGGCGATCAAGGGCAAAGAATCCCAACGTTCGACCGCCGACGCGCTGTTCAAGAAGGGGTGATGGGTTTTGGGGAATGGGGAATAGGGGAATCTCCATCACCCAATCCCCAAAACCCATTCCCTAATCAGTACGCGATCGCCATCCGCAAGCCCCGCGAATCACGCTCGACATCCGCCGCTGCAAATTTTGCCGTCTTTTGCAACACGTTTCTGGCGGTCAGAACTAAGACGCAAGCGTCCAACAGGTCGTCCGCTTTTGCGCCAGTCCCACGCAGGCGCTGCAACCATTCGTCTAAATTCGTGAATCCTGCGCGCTGCAATAGGCGCTTGCGAACCGCGAGGCCGTCCGCCGAGTGCTTCGAATCAAGCGGCGTCCAATTGTTCAGCCGCGCGAACGCCAACTCCGGATGCGCCTCGTAAATGCGGCCCTGCATTTCCGCTGAAATCGCGCGATCGATTTCGATGATCTTGGGCCTAATCGCCCAGATCTGTTTCGAAAGCCCGCCGAAGCCTTTTTCCTTCGACCACTGATTCGCGATTTGCCAGTCGTTTTGCGGGAATTTCAACGCAGCCCGCGGCAGTGTCTTGAACACGCGAGAACCATGTGGAGAAATGACTTTTCGCGCCGCAACCTCACATTGCCGCACGCCGTTTCTCGAAAGTCCGATCGGCATGTCTACAGCGATGACCTGAGCATCGCTCGCTATCGCGTTCCAATTCGGAGCAATTCGGAAATCGGCAGCGCTAAGATTCGTGTGCGCTTCGACGACTAACCATCCGCTCCGGCAACCATCTATTCCCGCACAGCGCTGCACGTAGCGCGACATGGAAGTTAACTCTCTTTCGCGTGACCGACTGTGCTTTTCGTGCCAAGCTTGGCTCGAAGAATGCAAGCAACGATATCTTAAGCTTGAACTGTGCCGCCTTCATGTTCTTCGATTCGGTGGGGACATGCGGTCTGCGGTTTCAAGCTTCTCCAGGGCTGAACCGTCAATCTGGGAAGGACCGCATGAAGAGTTGGATTAAAGGGGAAGTGATGGCCTACAGACCCAATGCGGCGGATCCGCAGGTCGCGAACGCATTGTCGTTCGCCGGCTCTGAACTCTTCAAGCGCACGTTCGAAGAAGGCATGGCGATGGTCGAAGAGACCGCGTCGTATCTGGACGGCAAGGGCCGGGCTGAATCGAAATTGTTGCCGTCGAAAGCGGCTTTGGCCTATGCGGGCGAAAGCATGCGCTTGACGACGCGCCTGATGCAGGTGGCCTCGTGGCTGCTCGTGCAACGCGCCGTCTCGGAAGGCGAGATGACGACCGACGAAGCGGGCAAGGACAAATACCGCCTCGGCGCACGCGAAATCTGCCGCGGCCGCCGCGCGGAAAACGCGGACCTTCTGCCGGCAAAGCTGCTCGACCTGTTGGAGCGCAGCATGAACCTCTACGAACGCGTTGAGCGCCTCGACCAGCTTCTCTACGGCAAGGACATGGTCTCTGCCGCGCCCAGCGTCCACCACCAATTCAACCGCCTGCAGGCCGCCTTCGGCGCAGCGGAATAACGCAATACGGGGTGTCATTCGCGAAAAGCGAAGACGCAAAAAAGGGCGGTCCGAAAGGGCCGCCCTAAAATTTTGTGCATGCAGGTTGACTAGCCGCCGCACAATGCGCAGCCGAAGAATTACTTCTTCGTCGCGACGCTGATGCCTTCGAATTTCTTGTTGAACTTCGACACGCGGCCTGCGCGGTCGAGGAGCTGCTGCCCGCCGCCGGTCCAGGCCGGGTGCGTGGTCGGGTCGATGTCCAGCGTCATCACGTCGCCCTCGGCGCCCCACGTCGAACGCGAGAGATACTTCGAGCCGTCGTTCAGAAGAACGGTGATGTAGTGATAGTTCGGGTGGCCATCTTTCTTCATCTGACGAAGCCTTGGGTAAGTTCAAAAGGGCGGAAAAGAGCGCGCGGATATAACGAAAACCCCACTGCGGCGCAAGACCGCGGAAAAGCACCGCCCCCGCCCTAGCGACCCGGGTATGCGAGTGCCATATAAGCCCGAGCCTGAAATCACCAGAAAGCCAGCCGTTTGACCGAGAACCGAGGCGCCGAGTTCGCTGCCGCCGTCCAGCGCGAGGCGCAAGGTCGCAGCCGGGGCCGCGACGTGCGCGTGCTGCGCCGCCTCTGGCCCTTCATGGCCCCTTACAAGGCGCAGATGGCCGGCGCGTTCGCATTCCTGTTGCTCTCGACGGCAGCGACCTTGGCGCTGCCCTACGCAGCGGGCTACATGATCGACCACGGCTTCTCGAAGGAGAACGCCGACGCGATCAACCAATCGTTCTTGTACCTGTTCGCCGTCGCCGCCGGCTTGGGCCTTGCGACCGCGATCCGCTTCTACTTCGTGACCTGGGTAGGCGAACGCGTCATCGCCGACATCCGCAAGGCGCTCTACAATCACATCCTGGGACTAAGCCCTGCGTTTTTCGAAGTGACGCGCACCGGCGAGGTTCTCTCGCGCCTGACCACCGACACCACGCTCATTCAAACCGCGATCGGCTCCAGCGTTTCGATCGCGCTGCGCAACCTGCTGATGATCGTCGGCGGCCTGGGGATGTTGTTCGTGACGAGCCCGAAGCTCACCGGCCTCGTTTTGGTCACGGTTCCGCTCGTGATCGTACCGCTGATCTTCATGGGTCGCATGGTGCGCGGCCTCTCGCGCCGCAGCCAAGACCGCGTCGCCGACACCAGCGCTTACGCCGCCGAAACTCTGAACGCGGTGCAGACGGTGCAGTCGTTCACGCATGAGCCCGTCGATCGCAAACGCTTCGGCGGCACCGTCGAAGACTCGTTCGCAACCGCCGTAAAGCGCGTCCGCGCCCGCGCCTTGATGACAGCCCTCGTCATTGTGCTGATCTTCTCAAGCATCGTCGGTGTGCTGTGGATCGGCGCCCAGGACGTCATGTCGGGCGCGATGACAGCCGGACAACTCACCCAGTTCGTCTTTCAAGCCATCTTGGTCGCCTCGGGCGTCGGCGCACTCTCGGAAGTGTGGACTGAAGTCCTGCAAGCCTCCGGCGCCGCCGAGCGGTTGATGGAACTGCTCGCGACCAAGCCGCAAATCGAAGCGCCCGCAAACCCGGTCGCGCTGCCGC
>JBKJZU010000503.1:0-3475 GCA_046715015.1 Micropepsaceae bacterium | reverse complement strand
CGCGCCAGGTTCGCTGGGCCAGCGGATCACTTTCTGCAGCAACGCGTTTGCGAGGCCTGCGAGGGCCGGTGCGTGATCGGGGCGGTCGGTCAACACACGCTCGAACAGCGCGATTGCTTCCTCGTTGTCGGTTCGCTTGTACTGGAAATAGAAGTCATTCGCGTGCTCGACCAAGGTGCGGGTCGCGGCGTCGCCTTCGCCTCGCGGTATCAACTGCAAGGCTGCACCCAGCAACACCATCGTGAGGATGACTGTGCTAGCGGCCATGGCGCCCTGGGCGATGGGCGAGAGCTTTCGGGCTGGCGGTATTGTGGGCGACGGCGCGGTTTGCGCTCCATCTGGCGGACCGACCTTGGCGATCAGCCGGTAGCCGCGCTTCGGTAGGGTTTCGATGTAGGCGGGCGTCTTGGCATCGTCGGCGAGCGCCTTGCGCAATCGCGAGATGGCACGCGCCAATGTATCGTCGCCGACGATGACGTTCGGCCAAAGCGCCGCCATGATCTCTTCCTTGCTGAACGCCTGCCCGGGGCGGCCGGCAAGCAGGAACAACAAGTCCATGACCTTGGGTTCGAGGCGCTCCGTCACGCCGTCGCGTGTGAGTTCGCCCGTCGCGCGTGCGGCATGCCACGCGCCGACTTTGATCGCATCGGGCGACGGTTTTTCGACCAATTCCAGGGCCCTCAGGACTTCGTCAGGAAAATAGGAGGTGTTCGTCCTGACACTATAGGCACGACCTGATAGCCCCGGAAGCATGTTCAATGGAGCTCACTCGATGCGTCTTGTTGCGCTTGGCGTTGCCGTCGCCCTTTCGGTGGTCAGCGTGATCGCTGCCGCTGCGCCGCCGTCCGAGAAGCGGTTTGGTCCGGCCGAGGTTCGGGCCGATTTCGCCGAGCTTTACGCGAAGCTTGCCGCGTCGCATTTCAACCTGTTCGCGCGGCGCGCGGAGCGGGAGTACGGCGCGCTGTATCAAGCGACGATGTCAGGTTTCGACCGGCCGATGACGGCGGTTGAGGTCCGCGTGGCGTTTCAGAAGTTCATGGCGTTCGGGCGCGTCGCGCATTCGCGCATCGACTTCCCGTCCGACGCTTACGGCGCCTATCGCGACGGCGGCGGGCGAACGATGCCGGTTTTCATTCGGGTCAAGGCTGGCCGTGTGTTTGTGGTCCGCAACGCCAGTCCCGCGCCGATTGCACTGGGCGAGGAGATCGTGGCTCTGAACGGTGTGCCGATCGCGGATTGGCTGAAGCGGCTTGGCGCACATGTGTCGGCCGACAACGACTACATGCTCAACACACTGCTTGAGAATCGATTTGCCGCGCTGCTCTGGCTCGAACTCGGCTCCGTGGAGCAGTTCCAGCTCACGCTTCGCAATACCCAAGGCGGGTCGCGCGACGTGTCTGTGCCCGCGCAAACGCGCGAGGAGATTTTCGCTGCGTCCGCCCGCGCGGCGCCGTCCCTCGAGCTTGATTGGGACAAGCGCATTTTTCGGATGGTCGGCGACGTCGGCTATCTGAGGCCTGGGCCGTTCTACAATAACGATCCGAACGCGACGAACATTTGGGACGTCGCGCAGTTCCGCACCTTTATCGACGGCTCGTTCGGCTCGCTTATGAATGCCGGTGCGCGCGCGGTGGTGATCGATCTGCGGGGCAATCCCGGCGGCGACAATTCGTTCAGCGACTTGATGGTGGCTTGGTACGCGAACAAGCCTTTCCGCTTTTGCCGTGCGTTCCGGATCAAGGCGAGCGAGGCTGCTGTTGCTACGAACGCCAAGCGTGTTGCTATGGCGCCCGGCGATAAAGAGGGCATGTCTGCCAAGCTCGCCTCCGCTTACGCACACCACCGCCTTGGCGAGTTGTTCTCGTTCGAAATTCCGATTGTCGAGCCCCGGCGCGGCGCGCGGTTCGGCGGCAAGGTCTATGTGCTGATCAACCGCCATTCCTATTCGAATGCCGTGCAGGTGGCCGCGATGTCGCAAGACTATGGGTTTGCAACGATCGTCGGCGAGGAAACGTCGGACCTCGCGACAACGATCGGTGCCATGGAGCAGTTCACGCTCTCGCGCACCGGGATTACGGTCGGGTTTCCGAAAGCCGAGATCATCCGCGTCAATGGCGATACGCGTGCACGGGGTGTCGTGCCCGATATTGCCATCGACACACCGGTGGTCGAGCCGACGTCGGACGTCGTGCTGCAGCAAGCTTTGGCGATTGCGCGCCGACCTTAGCGCCGGCGCGCAAAGCCGCTAGAGCAGGCGCTTGACCTGATTGCGTTTCAGAGTGGCTGCGGCGGTGCAGAGTTCGACGGGGATCTCGCGCGTGCCGCGGCGGGTTTGCAGAACGCCCGTCGATTGTCCGCCGGTTTGGGCGAGACCGGTGTCGAGATTGCGGCCGATCTGAATGACGCACGCCGCGTTGTCGTCGCCCGTCTGCGCGATCGCCGTGCTGTTGCCGCGGCCGAACTGGCGCACCGTCGCACTGTTGCCAGTGCCTGACTGTGCGATCGCTGCGGTGAGGTTCTGTCCCGACTGGGCGATGGCGGCGAGATTCGCGCTGCCTTGCTGATCGGTCGTAGCTTTGTTGTTCGAGACGGCTTGACCGGCGCGCAGGTTCATCCGGCCTTGGCCGACCAAGCCGAGCACGATGTCGGCAGGGTTCACACGGCGTCCTGTCGCGCCGATGTCGCGGTGCTGCTCGATCTTCGCTTGGTTCTGAACGCTCTTGCGCAGTTGGGCGACCAGCGCACCGTTGCCTGCGGACGTTTCGTGGATCGCGGTGCCGGCTAAGAGCGTGAGGATGATGGCGGTGGAAGTCATGAGGCGCGACATCTGGTGATCCTTTCGGTCGTCGCGCGCAGGCTAGCCCTTCGCTTCAGAATGGCGTCCGGCCGCGCCGTTCATGGGCCCTTCACCCGCCTGACGCCGGCCCCAAATAGGAAACGGGCGGCTAGGTCTTTCGACCTGCCGCCCGTTTCGGGGCGAACTGGATCACGGGGAGGATTAGAGCCAGTTCAGGGTGTTCACCAGGAACGCCAGGCCGTATGCGCCGAGAACGAAGCCGGCCACTGTCGTTGAAATCTGGGTCACGAGGTTGTGGTTCGTCATGGAAGTCTCTCCTTTGAAATCTTGGGGCGGGGTGTCTCCCGCGGTGATCTCTATGTAGAGGACCTCTGATCAGAAATCAATGAATGAAATCGTTTTTGTTCATTCATCATCCGATGTGCGACAGCCTGCCGCAGTTTGTTAAACTTTGGGCTAGATCAAAGGCTTACGAGAGTGTCTGGTTTCTGCGATTCTTGGGCCTTGCGGGGGACTTCGCGGCCAGCGCCGCCATCGTCCAGGCCATTTAGTAAGAGGTGAAGGACTCCTTCAAGCTCTCTCTCCAATCGGTCGTATGAGAGCTTTGAGTGCAACTGTGGGTAGCGGAACTTCATCGTGGCGGATTGGAGCATTTCCGCGGTGAAGACCACGTCTTCT
>JBKJZU010000502.1:0-3295 GCA_046715015.1 Micropepsaceae bacterium | reverse complement strand
TGCGCGGGGTGGGCAAGACAACGACGGCGCGCATTATCGCGAAGGCGCTGAACTGCATCGGGTCCGACGGCAAGCGGACGGAGCCGACCGTCAAGCCTTGCGGCGAGTGCGAGCCTTGCCGCTCGATCGCAGAGTCGCGCAATGTCGATGTCTATGAGATGGATGCGGCGTCCCGTACCGGCATCGACGACATTCGCGAGATCGTCGAGGGCGTGCGCTATGCGCCGGCCGAGGCGCGCTTCAAGGTCTACATCATCGACGAAGTTCACATGCTGTCGAAGCAAGCGTTCAACGGCCTGCTCAAGACGCTTGAAGAACCACCGCCGCATGTGAAGTTCATCTTTGCCACGACCGAGATTCGCAAGGTGCCGATCACGGTTCTGTCGCGGTGTCAGCGCTTCGACCTGAAGCGCGTGCCGGTCGAGGAACTTGCGGCGCATATGGCGTTTGTCTGCAAGTCGGAGAACCAGCCGGCGGACGATGCTGCGCTCGCGTTGATCGCGCGTGCGGCTGAAGGGTCGGCCCGCGATGCGCTGTCGCTGCTCGATCAGGCGTTCGCACATGCGGGCGGCGCCACGATCGAGGAAGAGGCGGTGCGTACGATGCTCGGCCTCGCCGATCGGGGGCGGGGTCTTGAGCTATTTGCGATGCTGATGCGCGGGGCTATCGGCGATGCGCTTGGCGAGTTTCGGGCGCAGTACGATTCGGGCGCAGATCCGCTCGCCGTGCTGCAGGACTTGGCGCAGATTTGTCATGAGGTGACGCGCACGAAAGTCGTGGGTGGTGCGTCGAGCGCCGGCGCGACGGCGGAGGAAGCCAAGCGGCTGAAGGCGCTCGCCGAAAAACTCACGGTGCCGCAGCTCGCGCGGACTTGGCAGTTGATGCTCAAGGCGCTCGCTGAAGTGCAGGCTGCGCCCGATGCTGCTACTGCGACCGAGATGGCGTTGATCCGCGTCGCCTATGCCGCAGAGTTGCCGCCGACCGATCAGTTGGTTCGGAGCGCAGGGCCCGGTGCGCCCGCCACGTCGACGCCTGCGCGCGGTGCCTCCGGTTCAACGCCGCCGCCCTCACCGCCGCCCTTGCGTATGAGCGGCCGCAGCGAAACGGCGACCGCGCGCAGCGAGCCGACGATGAGTGTCGCGCCGGCTTTGCAGTCGGTGCCGCGCGTGAATTTGCAGAGCTTTGCCGATGTCGTGGCGCTGGCACGGGAGAACCGCGAAGTGCGGCTCGTCTATGCGCTTGAGCATTGGGTGCATCTCGTGCGGTTCGAGCGCGGGCGGCTGGAGCTTCGGCTCGATCCCGCTGCGCCGCCGGCGTTGCCGGGCGAGTTGTCCGACAAGCTTGCGAAATGGGCGGGCGAGCGTTGGATTGTCTCCGTTTCGAGCGCGCAGGGCGAACCCACGATCGCGCATACCAAAGACGCCGAAGATCAGGCGCGCCGCGCGTCGGCGGCGCAGGATCCGCTGCTCAAGGCGGCAATGGCTGCGTTTCCTGGGGCGAAAATCGTTGCGGTTCGCGACCGCGATGCGTTCGACGTCGAGGGCGAAGCCGAAGGCGGAGAGGCGTCATGAAGAATCTCGGCGATATCATGAAGCAGGCGCAGCAACTGCAGCAGCGTTTTCAAGAGGCGCAGGAGCGTGTGAAGGCCGTCGAGGCGGAGGGGCAATCCGGCGGCGGCATGGTGCGCGTGACCTTGAACGGAAGCGGGCTGGCGACTGCGATCCGGATCGATCCCTCGCTGATCGACCCGAAAGATCCCGGCATGCTCGAAGATTTGCTGCGCGCCGCGATCAACGACGCGCGCGCGAAAGTGGATGCAAGTGTGAGCGCCGAGATGTCGAAGGCCACGGGTGGCTTACCGTTGCCGCCAGGCTTGAAGTTCTGACAATGGCGGCGCTCTCCGGACCTGAGATCGAACGGCTGGTGCAGCTGCTCTCCCGATTGCCGGGTCTTGGGCCCCGATCGGCGCGCCGTGCGGCGCTTGTTCTCATCAAGAAGAAGGAAAGTCTGCTGCAACCGCTCGCCGCCGCACTAGAAGAGGCGGGTCGCGTGATCAAGTCCTGCACGACGTGCGGCAATCTCGATACGTCGGACCCATGCGGCGTGTGCGTGGACCCGAAGCGCGATCCTGCTCTCCTCTGCGTGGTCGAAGATGTCGCCGATCTCTGGGCGCTCGAACGTGCCGGCGTTTTTCGCGGGCGCTATCACGTGCTCGGCGGCACGTTGTCGGCGCTCGACGGGCGCGGGCCGGATCAGTTGAACATCGGCGCGCTGGTCGAGCGGGTGAAAGCGGGGGCCACGCGCGAGGTGGTGCTGGGCCTGAACGCCACGGTCGAGGGCCAGACGACCGCGCATTACGTGACCGACCTGATCGCGCCGCTCGGCGTTTCCGTGACCCGCCTCGCGCACGGCGTGCCGGTCGGCGGGGAACTCGACTACCTGGACGAGGGCACGTTTGCGGCCGCGTTTGCGGCGCGAAGGGCGATGTAGCTGGCAACGATTCGCGCGAACGGCTAAGTCCTCGCGCCATGTTCCTCTCGATTTCGACCACGCACCGGCCTGCGACCGATCTGGGCTTCATTTTGATGAAGCATCCGGAGCGCGTGCACGAGGTTGAACTCGCGTTTGGGAAGGGTGTCGTCTTCTATCCGGTGGCGTCGGAGGACTTTTGCGAGGCGGTGTTGACGCTCGACATCGATCCGGTCGGCCTTGTGCGCGGAAGGGGTGAAGGCGAGGGGTTGCTCGATCAGTATGTGAATGATCGACCGTACGCAGCGTCGTCGTTCTTAGCGGTTGGGATCAACCGGGCGTTTCGCACCGCGATGACCGGGATTTCGAAGGAACGGCCGGAACTTGCTGCCGCGAAGATCCCGCTCACGATCAGAGTCTGTCCGCTGCCCGCGCGCGGCGGTGAGGCTTTGTTGCGGTCTCTGTTCGAGCCGTTGGGATGGGCGGTGGCGTTCGAGCGAATTGCGGACTCGCGCTACGTGTCGCTGACGCTCTCCGGCGAACAGCGTGTCGCCGAGGCTCCATCTCATCTCTATGTGCTGATCCCGGTGCTCGACGAAGACAAGCACTATTGGGTCGGCGATGACGAGGTGGAGAAGCTGCTCGCAAAAGCGGATGCCTGGCTTGGTGAGCATCCGGCGAAAGAGACGATCGCGTTGCGGTATTTGAAGAAGCAACGCGGTCTTGCTCGTGCTGCGCTGGCGCGGCTTGCGAGCGAAGACGCAGCGGAACTCAGTGCAGCGCCCGAGGCGCGCGACGCGCGGGAGGAGAAGCTTGAAGCGCCGGT
>JBKJZU010000501.1:0-16919 GCA_046715015.1 Micropepsaceae bacterium | reverse complement strand
GGCGCGGCAACGTTCGCCAGCACGCAGCGTCGATGGCCGGGCTCTATATCGGCGGGCTGATCATTGCTGGCGTCACCGCATTCATCCCCGGGCGGCTGATGTGGCAGGTCGTGTTCGGCGGGTAGGGCCTACAGGAAATGGAGCCACGTTACGAGCGCGAAGCAGGGTAGCAGGATCAGGGTCGACCACACCATGTAGCCGAAGAAACTCGGCATCTTGACGCCGGCTTCTTCGGCGATGGCTTTGACCATGAAGTTCGGGGCGTTGCCGATATAGGTGTTCGCACCCATGAAGACGGCGCCGGCCGAGATCGCGGCCAGCGTGGTCGCGAGGGGCCCCATCAACTGTTGCGCGTCGCCGCCGGCTGCATTGAAGAACACGAGGTAGGTCGGCGCGTTGTCGAGAAAGCTCGATAGGCCCCCGGTCAGCCAGAAGTACATCGCGTTGTTCGGACTGCCGTCGGGGTTTGTGACCAGGGCCAGGACGGGCGCGAAGGCGCCGTCGGGGCCAGCGCGCAGCATCGCGATCACAGGAACGATTGTCACGAAGATGCCTGCGAACAGTTTTGCCACCTCGGCTATGGGCCCCCATGTGAAGTCGTTGCCTTGGCGGTAAGCCGTCGGCGTGAGCATCAGCGAGGCGGCGGCTAGAAACAGTAGCGCGATGATGCGGGCGATGTCGGGAAAGCCGACGTGAACACCCTGAACATCAAGAGCGGCGTCAGTCTTCCAAAGTGCGGAGCCCAAGATGGCGGCAACGACCGCACCCAGCAGCAATACGTTTAGCCAGCCGTTGAGCCGCACTGGCTCGCTTGCCAAGGGCGCAGGTATCCTCCGATCACGCGCGTAGAGCGCGGTGTCGAGTACGAAGAACACGAGCAGTAGAATGCCGACCACAAGCAACGTCTTCTCGATCAGGTGGATCGCCGGCCAGAAGAAGTCGACGCCTTTGAGGAAGCCAAGATAGAGCGGCGGGTCGCCGAGCGGTGTCAGCGCGCCGCCGATGTTCGACACCAAGAAGATGAAGAAGACGACGACGTGAACGCTTGAGCTGCGGCCCTTGTTCGCGCGCAAGAGCGGCCGGATCAGGAGCACCGAGGCGCCGGTCGTGCCGGTGATGCTGGCGATTGCCGTGCCGGTCGCGAGCAGGCCGGTGTTCGTGAGCGGCGTGCCGCGAATATCGCCCGAGATGTAGACGCCGCCGGAGATCGTGTAGAGCGCAAACAAAAGGATGATGAACGGCACGTAGTCGAGCAACATCACGTGCAGGAATTCGAAGGTCGCAATCTCGCTTCCGTAGGTGAGTGCGAATGGGACAAGGAATGCCAAGGCCCACGCGGCCGCGATCTTGCCGTAGTGATGATGCCAAAGGCCCGGCGCTGCCAGCGGCAGGATGGCGATCGAGAGCAGCAGGCCGACGAAGGGAATAGCCCAAGGCGCACCCAGCGCCGCGCCGTCGACGTGCGCGGCGTCGGCTGCGAATGCCGTTCCGCACGAGAGCGCCGCTGCCGCGAAACCGACGGCAAATCGCCGGACCGCTTTGCGCGTTGCTGGTGTCACCGGAACGGTCCTCTCTCTGGTTGGGCGAACCGGTATCGGATGGCCGGGCAACACTTCCAAAGAATTCGCCGAAATACAATCGCGCGTTGTTTTTTGAGGTGCCGCTGCATTGATCGCTTGCGTGGCGTCCTCCAGCCTTTCGAACGCGATTCAATTCGTCCAGCGATAGGGTGCGAATGACGGAGACAACCGACCCCGTTCAGATCGTCGCTCGGTTGGTGGCGGCTTACGTGGCCAACAACCGCATGATGGCGCACGACCTGCCCGTGTTCATCGAGACCATGCATCGCACGATCACGACACTGGGCAATGGGGCCGAGTTTGTGGCTGAGGCGCCCAAGCCCGCAATTTCGATTAGGCGGTCGGTGACCGACGACCACATCGTCTGTCTCGAAGACGGCTTGAAGTTCAAATCGTTGAAACGCCACCTTCGATCGTCCTACGGCCTGACGCCGGAGCAGTACCGCGTGAAATGGGGGCTGCCGCACGACTATCCAATGGTCGCACCGAACTACGCGGCGCGCCGTTCGACGCTTGCCAAACAAATCGGACTGGGGCGCAAGCGGGGCCGGCGGCGCTAGGCCGCGCGCGTTTCGGCTTTCTTCGGTTCGGCGCCAGTCGGCGACAGACGCACCCGTTCGTCCTCGTTCAGTGTTGGAGCGTTCGTCAAGATTAGACGATCGACGATGTCGCGACGGGCGGGGGCGTCACCACCGAGGCGCAGGCAGTGAATGTCTGTCGCGCCGGAGAGAAGCGCGTCGGCTGCGATCTCGTTGAAGGCGAGCCGATCGGCCATGTTCGCGCTTTCGCCGATATAGAGCGCCTGCCACTCGCCCGCGCGGCGGCGGGCGTAGATAAAGATGCCGGGGCCTTTAGGCGCGGCGTCTCCCAACCCTAAGATTTCGAACATGAGGAGCTGCGGCCCCTCGGGACCCAGCATGCTTAACGGCCAGAAGTGGTGCGTCTCTGCGCGCGTAAGTTGCCGTTCAAATTTGTTTCCCCTGAGGGACGCTCGGAACCTGTGGAGAAAGGGTAAGGGCATTGACCTACCACCATTTTCCGGCCCGCCAACGCCGGGCCTGATGCAGAACTGCTTGATCCACAACGCGAATCAGCAGGTCGATGGTAGCGTTTCCCGGTTCTTTCGCCAGGCGATTTGATCGCAGCCACTGCATCTAGTGGGTGTGACGAATCAGAGTCATAGCATGGTCAATATTTCAAGCAGGTAGAAATTGAAAAACGAAATCACTTCTGCGATGTTTATCCGCAACAAATGGGGGGTCTCCCCAACCCGGGGGCGGGGTGGGAGACCAGGGTTGGGGAACTCCGTACATGCGTCACGTATTTGCGGTCGTCAGCGTAATCATCCTTTCGCTAGGTCTCGGCATCACCGCCGCTCACTACAGCGTCGATCTTACGCCGCCGGGACTGGACCTGCTTCGGCCGAAGACGGCGGACGTTGCCGCCAGCATCGAGCTACAAGAAAAAGCCCGTACGATTCAAGCTGCAGCCAGTGGTTGCAAGTACTGCGCGGACATGGCGGAGCTCGCGAAGACATTCACGCGGCGTGCCGACACCGCCCGCGCCCACGCCAAAGCGTTGCAAGCCGCGCTCGGTCAAGTTTCGGATGAGAAGGATGTCTTTGCGCGCCGCCAAGACGAATTGAAAGCAGCCAAGGTGTCGGCCTCTCGTGCAGAAGCCGCCGCTTCCATTTTGACGAATTGGGCCGGACGCTGCACGTCGGAAGATTTCTGCAAGTTGCCCGTCACGCGTGTTGCGTCGACGTGCGCCACCGAAGACGACTCGCGCCCGGCGGCAGCATTGCTGATTGCGATGTCGGTTCGCACCGTTGCACAGCAATGCTCGAACTCGACGTGCCCGTCGGTCGACTGCAAGTCGTCGGCATCGCTGCGGGCGGATATGGACCGCATCGAAGGTGAACTCGACGAGATCGGCGGCAACATGAGCACGGCGCCGGCGCAGCTGCCGGTCGGTGCTTCGACGTTGAGCGCGGAAGTCACGCGCATCGCGGACGAAACGCATTATGTCGCGAACATGCTCCCTCTGCTGCTCGACACGGGCAAGAGCCGTGCAGGCGGCGATCTGCCGAAGCTGGCGCCGGATCTAGCTGACCAGCGTGCGGTCTCGGCGGCCGAGCTTGCGGTTGTGATGGAGCAGGCGGCTGGCGTCAGCGAGATCAAGAACGATCCGCGGCTTGAAGCGTCATGGCGGTTGAAGTCGATGGCGGCGCACCTCGCCTCGCTCGGCAAAAACACGGCCGTGGGTGCGGTCAATTGGAACCAGGCCGCCGATGCGCTTGGTGCGAGCCTCCTCGACCTCGCCCGGCTCGAGGCTTTGGCCGAGCGGCAATCAGCAAAGATGGCGGCGGGCTGCGACGGCTCGGTCGCGTCGGTCGCGCAGCAGGTGCGTGAAGCGCGCGCGATGCTCGACCACTGCCGCATGCGCGCTGCGTGCAGCGGCAGCCGCGATGTGGGCTCGACGACGAAAGCGTCTGTCGGAGATATCGAAGAGGTTTTTTCCCGCGCAACAGCAACTGCGCAGGGTCTCGTCGCGAACGAGATCGGTGAGGCGGTAATTATTGCCGCCGCGGACTCGCCGGAACCCAGCATGCTTGAACTGCTGCGCACTCAGGGCGTTTGCCGCAAGGCCTCGGAGTTGATCCAGGCGTCGACTGCGGCACCCGCTGTCACGCAAGCGGTTGCTTCGTCCTTGCCAGCGGCGCTTGCGCCATCGACCGGCGCGGTGTCGCCGCAAGATCTCGTCAACGGTGCAGTGCAGTCGGCTTTAAACACGCCTTCGACCGCAGACCCCAACAATCCCGAAGTGACGCAAACGGCCGCCCCGGCAAATCGCCAAGCAGCGGTGCCGCAGTTCACCGGTTCGGCGTTTGGGCTCGGCGCTGGCGAGGGTGGCCCGGTGCTGCAAGAGCCGCCGTCGGAAGAGCTGAAGCAGAAATAGCTTCCCGCACAATCACGATCGTGTGTAACGCGCCGCGAGTTCGGCGCGAACACGATCTATCACCGGATCCCAATCGCCGTGAACTGTTTGGCGGAACAGGCGAACGGTCGGGTACCACGGGCTGTCTTCGCGATTTCTAAGCCAGCGCCAATCGGCGCTTGTCGCGGTCAGTATCCAGACGGGCTTGCCGAGCGCGCCGGCGAGGTGGGCGACGGAGGTGTCGACACAGATCACGAGGTCCAGCGCTTCGATCAAGGCTGCCGTGTCGGCGAGATCTCCAACTTCTTGCATGAAATTCACGAGGGTCGAGGCTTGGAAGTCCGCTTTGTCGCTCTCGCGCAGGTCGCGTTGCAGATTCACGAAGGCGATGCCCGGCGTCTTTGCGATTTCCGCGAGCCGGCTGAACGGAATGGAGCGGGCGCGATCGTTGTTGTGCGCGGCATTGCCCGACCAGCACAAGCCGACGCGGGGCTGGGCTAGCGCGACGACGCGGCTTCGCCATTTTGTTTGGCGTTCGAGCGGCGGGTGCAGGTAAGGCACGTGAGCGGGGATCGTTTCGAGCGTTAGGTTCAGTTTGTGTCCCAGCGACATCAGCGGCGCGTGCAGATCGTATGGCGGCAACGTTGAACCGGCGCGCACGACCTTCGCGCCGCCGGCAAGCGTGTACATCAGCACTTCCAAGGCTGCCGGGACCTCGAGGACGATTTGTGCACCTTGCGCTGCTAGTTGGGGCACGAAGCGAGCGAATTGAAGGATGTCGCCTAGCCCCTGTTCGGGATGCAGCAGCAGTGTCTTGCCGGCGATGCTTTCGCCTTGCCATTCTGGTTTGTCGAAGCGGCGGCTGGTGAAGTGGATCGGTCCGTCTTTGCGGCGCCATTCGTATTCCGCGAAACCATGGGTCAGGTTCCCGTCCGCGAGCAGCGCGAAGGCGAGGTTGGCATGTGCGGTCGCGTTGCCGGGATCGAGGGTGAGCGCGCGGCGGTAGTCGGCGAGGGCTTCGGCGGTGCGACCTACGGCTGCGCGCACGGTGGCGCGACCGACGAAGGCGCGTACCGCATTCGGATCCAGCGCCAGCGCGTTGTCGAACGATGCCACCGCTTCGTCGAGGTGCAAGAGGCTCGCCAAAGCCGCGCCGTGGCCGGTCCAGTTGTCGGCGTTGGCGGGCTCGACCGTGACCAAGTGTTGGAACAGAGGGAGCGCCTCCGGATGGCGGCGCAGAGTGAGCAGCGCGGCGGCGCGGTTGTGCAGGACGCTGGTGTTCGTCGGGTTCAGCGCAAACGCGCGCTCGTAACTCGCGAGCGCGTCTTCGTAACGTTGCAGCGCCTCGAGCGCGATGCCACGGTTGTTCAGTGCCTCCCAGTGCGCGGGCGCGAGCGCAATGATGCGGTCGTAGTCGGCGACGGCCTCGGCGGCACGGCTCGCGGCGTAGCGGAGCTTCGCGCGCATCAGAAGCGTCGCGACGTTGTCTGTGGCAACGGCGTCGAGGTCTGCAAGCGCTTCGGTATCGCGCTTGAGCGCGGCGAACGCTTGGCCGCGCAGGCGGCGCGCTTCGGTGTGATCGGGGCGGCTTGCGAGAATGAGGGTCGCCGCAGCAGCGACCTGCGGCCAGCGTTCCAGTTTGGTCAGCACCTTCGCGTGGTTGACCTGCGCCGCGAGGTTGCCCGGATTCAGCGTTAGCGCCTTCGCCAACACTGTTGCGGCGCGTTCGTTTTCGTTGCGCTGCGCAAAGGCGAGCCCCAGAAGCGCGAGCGCATCGCTGTTGTCTGGCGAATGCTGCAATACCGGCCCTAGCACGCGTTCGGCGTCGCCGGCGCGTCCGGCCTGCAGAAGACGTATGGCTTGTTGTAGCGCTTCGGCGGTCGACGTCATTCAGTGACAGACGCGGGATCGGTCCAGATGTAGGCGATGCTGAACAGCACGCCGAGAATGCCGTCGATCAATCCAAGGACCAGCATCGTCTGGGGCACTTGACCGTTCGCGTAGAGCGCGAGGACGGCCAGCGTGAACGGGAACTTTTCGAGCATCGCGGCCAGCATCAACGGGCGGTAGCGGACGGGGTCGGTCGCGATGAGCAGGAATGCGACTTGCCAGGCGAGTGCCACGAGAAAGAAGCCGTGCACGATATCCGGCCGGTCGGTGTCGAACGTCACGCCTTCAAGGCCTAAGAGGTATGCGCCATAGACGAGCGATAGAATTAAGAGGCCCCAAACGCCTGCGATTTGGAAGGCCCGCTTCGCGAACGCTATCGCCACGCCTCAGCGCCAACCCTTCAGCAGCATCGACTCATGCGGCATCGGCGGCAGCGAGATCGCGTCGATGCGGATGTCTTTCGCGGCAAGGCCGTCGGGGCCGGCGACGGCGCGGAACGTGACGGTTTGGCCGCAGCCGAGATTCGGCTGATCGCACGGGCTTACGTCGTCGATGTTGAAGATCGCGTCGCTGTGTTCGTCGGCGATCTCAACCAGGCCGTAGCGCTTGTGCGCGGAATAGACCTTGATCACGCCGACGCGCCGAACGACGTGCGGTTTGAAAATGGGAAGTACAGTCGGGGCTATGCAGTCCGGATCGTTCGCAGCTTCGTCTTGGGCTGCTAGGTCCCAGTTGATCGCGAGTTGAGCCATGGCACTTCCTCTAACGGTTTCACTGAGGTCCCCCCGTTAGAACGCACGTGGGCGGTTCTGCATCACGTCGATCCGGTTACCGTCCGGGTCGTAGAAGGTGAACCACTTTACTCCACCTGCGTCTTGCAGGGGAGTCACGGAAACACCCAATCCGTCGAGCTTGGTGTGGATCCCCTCCACATCGCCCGTGCGAAAATTGGGAAACGAAGTCGCCGTCTGCGTGCTTGCCAACGCCTCATCGGGGCCTAGCTGCCAAAGGCAGAGGTTCGCGCCACGGCCGAGGTCCAGCGTGATCGTCGGGCCGGAGCTGCCGCCGTCCGCCGGGTGAAGTTCCAACACGCGCTCATACCAGGCGCGCGCCGAAGCGAGGTCGCGTACGCGCACGACGACCATATTCAGCGCATCGAAAATGCCGGCATGCGGTTTGGGTCCAGCGCCAGGGCCCGGTCCGCGTCCCGGACCGCCGAAGCCGCGATCCCCACGATCGCCGCGGTCGCCACGGTCACCGCGATCGCGTCCGCCACCGTCGTGACCGAAGCCGCCGCCGCGCGGACGAAAGCCGCCGCCACCGCCGCCACGGTCATCTCTATCGCGGAAGCCGCCGCCTCCACCGCCGCCACCACCGCGCGGAGGCGGGGGCGGTGCGGGACCGTCGAGTTCCAACTCGGCCGCCATCGTCTTGCCTCGGTCCTGCGCCAGCTCGAACGAGCAACGCTGACCTTCGCCCAACGTTTGGACGCCGGCTTTGGCCAAAGCGGAGACGTGCACGAAAACATCGGCGCCGCCGCCATCGGGTAGAATGAAGCCAAAGCCCTTAGCTTGATTGAACCACTTTACAGTCCCAGTTTTCTTCATCGTTAGTCGCTCAGTCCTTGCGCGTCTAAGTCTCTCTCACGTCATCCGGGCCAAAGCCGCGCGGATGGTTCACTGGCAAAGATGGCAAGTAATTCGGCGCGAATCAATGCTTGAGAGGGGAATGTTTGGCGCCCGTCACGCCTGTCGCGGGCGCACCTTGTAGGCGCAGCGGCGGGCACCGCCAAGGATGTGATCGGTCCGCTCGACCGCGGCTTCCGGCCCCAAAGCGGCACGAAAGACCTCAAGCTCCTGGCGGCACAGACCGGTGCAAGCCGCAGCAGCCCTACAAATTGGGCAGTGATTCTCAACCAGCAGGAAACCATCGCCGTCGGTTGTGGCGGCGGCCATGTAGCCCGCCGCCGTGCGTAACCGGGCGAGGCGCTTCAGCTTTTCCTTCAGCGTGGACGCGGATGCGAGGGCCGCGCGGTACTCCGCGATCTGATGTTTCGTGCGCTTGGCGATTAGTTTCTCCAAGCCCTGTTCGCCGAAAACCTCTTTGATGTTGGCGATCAGTTCGACCGAGAGGTCGGCGTGCGCGTCGGCAAAAAACGAATCAGCGCTCTGTTCCACTTGCCACAGCTTCGACGGGCGGCCGCGTGCGCCGTCCCGCGGGGACGCGGCGAACGAGACAAGGCCTTCGTCTTCGAGTGCGTAGAGGTGTTGGCGTACCGCCATGGGCGTGACGCCGAGTTCGCCCGCGACCGCCGCGGCATCGCTGGGGCCGTTGCGTTTCAAATAGTCGAGGACGGCCCGCTTGGCCTCGCTCGTGTCGGCGATCACGCTCATGGATATTTTATAAAGCCGTTACTTGCGTAAATCAAGCACCGGGTTTAGGTTGCGTGGGCTGCGCTGCCTAGGAGATCTCAGATGCCCGAATGGTTCGACGCCGGTTTGCGTACCGAGCTTCAGGCCAAGGGGCGGCGCGTCGTCAAAGCGGGGCGCAAGCAGATTTTGCTGATTGACGACGGCGGGCGTGTCTTCGCGTGCAACAACCGCTGTCCGCATGAAGGTTATCCGCTGAGCGAAGGGACGCTTGGGCCGTCCTGCACGCTCACCTGCAACTGGCACAATTGGAAGTTCGATCTGGCAAACGGCGAGACGCTGGTCGGCGGCGACCGCTTGCGCCAGTACCCGACCGAAGTGCGGGACGGGCGGGTATGGATCGACATCTCGGATCCGCCGGCCGAGGCACGGCAGGCCCGCGCACTTGAGAACCTCGAAGAGGCGAGCGACGACAACGACTTTGAACGGATGGCGCGCGAGGTTGCGCGTTACATCAAAGCGGACGGCGATCCGCTCGAGCCATTGCGGCATATGGTCGTGCGTTCCGCGGCGCGGTTCGAGTACGGCATGACGCACGCCTATGCGGCGGCGGCGGACTGGCTTTCGTTGCACAAGGTGGCGGCGACGGAAGAGCAGCGGCTCATTGCCCTGGTCGAACCGATCGCTCATATCGCCTTCGATACGCTGCGCGAGCGGGACTATCCGTATGCGGCGGCGACAACGGCTTGGGATGAAACGGCGTTCGGCCGCGCCATGGAAGAAGAGGATGAAGTGCGCGCGATCGCGCTTGTGAACGGCGCGCTTTCAAGTGGGCGTCAAGCGTTGCCGCCGCTCCAGCGCGCGTTCGCGCGGGCGGCGCTCGCGCATTATCAGGACTTTGGGCATTCGGCGATTTATGCACGTAAGTCGTTTGAACTGATCGAGTTTTTGGGCGGTGCCGCCGCGGCGCCGGTGCTGCACGCGCTGACGCGCTCGATCATCTATGCGACGCGCGAGGATCGAATTCCGGAATTTCGCCACTATGCGAAGGCGTTGGGCGGATGGTCGGCCACGGGTATGGCGTGTTCGGCAGCCGATCTGGTTGGGCTTTCGGTGAATGCCGCGCTCGATCGGGTCGCAGCTTTGCCCGGCGACAACGAGGCGAAGTACCGGCTGCTGCTGGAGGCGAACGCGCTCGCGATGCTTCGGTACGATGTCGACGTCGGTCTGCATACGACGAAGCCGATCTCGCACAACGTCGGATGGCTCGACTTCACGCACTCGCTAACCTTCGGCAACGCGGTGCGCCTGCACTGCACCGCTCAGCCTGAGCTTTGGCCGCAAGCGTTGTTGCAGCTGGCGTGTTTCCTTGGGCGCAATGCGCCGTTCCTGCTGGCTCAGGCCGATTGGACTTGGGAAGTGAGTGACGCCGAACGCTTCTTCGCGCGCGAACGTACGGGCCTCTACGATCACGGTATTCGTGAGCCGATCTTTGCGTGTCACCGCGTCAAGGTTTTGGCGGCGGTCGCCGAAGAGGTTTCATGGGCGGGGCAGGGCGATCTCTCGAACGCAGTTCTGGCGGCGGCGAACCGCTATTTGAATTCGCGGATGAAGGCGCATCACGGTCTTCGCGCGGCGCACCAAGCATTGAGTTTCGTGGAGGCTGAAGGCTAAGCTCGCGCGCGCGAGGAGTCCTCATGTCGAAATCCAAGTCTCAAGTTGCACTGATCGTCGGCGCAGGCGATGCGACGGGCGGCGCGATCGCGAAGCGGTTTGCGCGCGAAGGCTATGCCGTCTGCGCGACGCGGCGCGACAGGGACAAGTTGCAAGACCTTGTGCGTGAGATCGAGGGCTCGGGCGGCACCGTACATCCGTTCGGTTCCGACGCGCGCAAGACGGTGCGATTGACACGGCCTTCATTCGCGAGACCTTTCCGGGGGCTTACGTGAAGCGCGATGAAGGCGGTATCCTGTCGCCGGATCATATCGCGGAGATGTACTGGATGCTCCATTGCCAACCCAAGGATGCATGGACGCACGAGCTTGACCTGAGGCCTTGGATGGAGAAGTGGTAAGCCCAAGCTATTAGGGATTCATGCGATGACGAAAGCGGTCGAGTTTCTATTCGATTTCGGAAGCCCTACGTCTTACCTCGCCTACAAGCAGCTGCCGAAGATCGCCTCGCGCCACGGTGCGCGCATCGTGTGGACGCCGATCCTGCTCGGCGGCGTCTTCAAGGCGACGGGCAATACCTCACCCGCCATGGTGCCTGCGAAGGCGCGCTACATGAACCAAGACCTGGCGCGGTTTGCGAAGCGCTACAATGTGATCTTGAACTTCAACACGCATTTTCCGGTGAACACGCTGGCCCTCATGCGTGGTGCGGTCGCGTATCAAGCCACCAACCAATTCGATCTCTATGTCAATGCGATGTTCGATGCGATGTGGGCGCATCCGCTGAACCTAAACGACCAAAGCGAGGTCGTGCACGTGCTGCACGATATCGGCGTCGACGCCGACGACTTCCTAGCGCGGATCGAGCGGCCGGACGTGAAAGAGAAACTGAAAGCGAACACCGAAGGTGCGATCGCGCGCGGCGTCTTCGGTGCGCCGACCTTTTTCGTGGACGGCAATATGTTCTTCGGCCAGGACCGGCTCGATTTCGTCGAAGAGGCGTTATTGCCTTAAGGGTATTCGCGCCTCGCGGGCGCCGATTTCTGGGCGAATCCGGCGGTTTTCGCGCGACCTGTGTGCAGTGCGCCATTGCCCTAATTTCGCGGATATTGTCTGAATAGGTGGCGGCGTTGAGGGGTGGGGCCCCGGCGCCGGCGTTGGGGCGCGCAGGCTCTTCGGAGCCGCGGTTGGGGGCAGAATGACGTCGGAAGTCATGCTGTTGAACGTGCAGGGCGGCGCTTTGGCGGCCGACAGCGCGCTGACCGCGATCGAGTACCAGAAAGACGGCGCAGTGAGCATCCGCTACCAGACGGGGGCGGAAAAAATCTTCGTGCTTGATGCCGGCTTGCCGGTCGCGTCGATGATTTTCGACGTTGCGGAGTTCTATCGCTACCAGTGGGGCGCGATCTTCGAGACCTTCAAGACGGTCGTCCCACAGCGCGGCAACACGGTCGCCAAGGTCGCGCAGTCGCTGATGGTGTTTCTAGCGCGGTGGACGTCCGGGACCGACGCGAAGGCGCAGGAACTGCTGCCGCTCGAGGAGGGACAGGAGCGGCTGAGTTTTGCGATCTACATTGCGGCTTTGGTCCAGCGGTATCACCAGTGCGTGGAGCTTGCCGGCGGACAAAAGCAACAGGCGTTGTCGCGCGCGCTCGATATGCTGAGGTTCGAGACGCAGTATTCCGGCGACTATTTCCAGAACCTGTTTCTGCCGCATGGCGAGATGCCGTCGCGCCGGCCTACGATCGGCGAGAGTTCGCCGCGTTTGGTCGCGTTGCTCGATCAGTATTTGAATCGCTTGCTGAGCGGGATGCTGACGTCGATGTTCGGCGAAGGGTTCATTCCGGCGGAGACGAAGGCCGCGTTGGCCGAGATCGCGATTGCGTCATGCGTTACCGATTGGGTACCACCCGGCGTGCCGAAGACCGGCCTGGTCTTCATCGGCTATGGGACCAGCGACGTGCGGCCGAATTATCTGGAGCTACGGATCGGCAGCGCGTTCGGCGGGATTGTGAAGCACGAGATGGTGTCAAGCGGGGCTCCCACACAGCGCGAGCCCGCGATCATTCGTTCGTTTGCGCAAGCCGACTTGATCGACGCGCTGCTGCGCGGGGCGCAACCGGGCTACAAGTACATGATCTTCCAGCTTATGCGGCAAGGCATCACGTCGCTTCTGAGTGCGGTCGGCGGCGAGATCGCCAAGAAGGACACGGGACTTGCGAAGTCCGTGCTGCAAACCTTCGACCAAGCACCGCTTGCCATCGCGCGGGCGATCCTGATGGCGGGCGACGACATCGCGCGGCACGCCATGGAGATGCGGGTGGCCGAAGTCGTTAACTCGGCGTCGCCTGAGATGCTTTCTCAGTACGCATCGAAGCTCGTTCGTTTATCGGTCATCGAGCATGAATTGACCGGCAGTCAAACCGTGGCCGAACCTATTCTCGCGCTTCACATCAAGAAGGGGCGTGCGGAGTTTGTGCGGCCGAAGATCAGTTAGGTAGGGTGAGACGCATGAAAAATCGCGAACGCGACAAGCGCAAACCGGTGACGAAGGTCGTGCACGAGATCTTGGACCAAGCGCGGCTGGCGCGCGGCGACGGTCCTGCGTCGAGCATCTACCGGCGCGAGACGCAGATGTCGGTTGCGATGACGCGGGCCGGCACGACGCTGGCCAAGATGGATCGCGGGGCCGCGGCGCGGAGGCCTACGTTCATGCACGCTTTGCTTGGGTCGCCAGCGCCGAAGCCGAAAGCGAAGCGGTCGTGGTTCTTTGCCTCTTCCGCGACGGCGATGCCCGATGCAAAGCGGATCGAGCAGTTGCTGAAGGCGACGCTGAAAGAAGGACGACGGCTCGATCTCGATCAGGCTTCGCAGGGGGCGCCGGGTCCCGTGAACGACGATATGATCTGCCACCTGCCGGACGGTGCTACCGATCCGGTGTGCGAGCCGCGCTAGGGGCGCTTTGCGGGCTCGGGCGTCTTCAGGCCGCCGGCGACAAGCTTTTTCCAGATGTCTTCCGCGTCTTCGGCGAAGCTGAAGAGGTTTAGATCGTCGCGCTCGATCATCTCGGCTTCGAGCAAGGCATCGAAGTTGATCACGCGCGTCCAGTAGGCGCGGTCGAACAACACCACCGGCAGGGGGTCGACTTTGCCGGTTTGGCGCAGCGTCAAGATCTCGAACAATTCGTCCATCGTGCCGAAGCCGCCGGGAAAGACGACGAGACCGTTCGCACGCATCGCCAGATGCATCTTGCGCATCGCGAAGTAGTGGAACTGGAACGTCAATTCCGGCGTCGAGTAGCGATTCGGCCACTGCTCGTGCGGCAGCTGGATGTTGAAACCGATCGACGGTGCGCCAGCGTCGGCGGCGCCGCGATTCGCCGCTTCCATCGTGCCCGGACCACCACCGGTTGCGATGACGTTGTCGCGCTCTTTGACATTGCTGTCGCAAGCGCCGCCGCGGAGCGAGGCGAGAGCGCCGAACTCGCGCGCCGCTTTGTACCAGCGATGCGTCGGCTTCGTGCGCGCCGAGCCGAAGACCACAATCGTCGAGCGGATACCGGCGGCGCGCAGATGCTCCTCTGCCTTTGCGTATTCTAGCAGGAATCGTACGCCACGCATGGAGTCGCTGAGCAAGAACTCGCTGTCGAGGGCGGGGAGTTGGTAGCTCTGCAGCCGAGCGTTTTTCGGCGTCGGCGGCGGATTGGGTGGTTTGCGCCGCATGGGCGGTTGATCTCGCGTGTGAAGATGACGTGAAGCTTACGACAAATTCAGTGCGCGTCGATTGGTGACTCTCGGTTGTACCCGCCGAGCTTTGGCCTTTTCGGGGACAGTGCCTATACTGCGTCCCATGGACTTGGCTGCTGTAATTGTCGTCGTTGCCGCCTTGATCGGGGGCGCGGCGGCTCCCTTCGGCATTGGATGGGCGTTGGAGCGCTGGTGGCGGCGGCTGCCCGTGCGTCCGGTTCGGCTTGCGATCATTGGGGGCCTCGTCGGGGGCGTGCTGGGCCTCGGGGCCGTCGGCGGCTGGTTCTCTGGCGCGCTTTGGAACGAGCGCGTGCCGGTCGGGCAGGTGTTGCCTGCCATGGGCGAAATCCGCAAACGCGACGCAGGTCTCTACGAGCGCCTCGAGACGTCCATTCTGCGCGATCAGCAGGACGGCAAGAGCGCGGACGTGGTGCGCGCGAACGCGAAGGCGATGTTGATGTCGTATGTCGCCGACAAGACCGCCTTCTTGCCGGACGATTTGACCTACGAACTCTATGCGGTGATGCGCGACGTGCTTGCCTACCTAGCTGAGCGGCAGGAGTTCGAAGTGTGCGCGGGCTACGCGCTTGGCCGGCTGAAGGAGGACGTCGACCCGAAGCTCAGCGCCGAACTCGTCGAGCGGAATACGGCAACGACGCTGCGCGTTCTGGCGGCGCAGAGGGATGAGACGGTCGCGCGTATGAGCGGCGAACAGTTCGCACAGCTGACCTCACAGGCGTTCGGGGAAGCGTCTCAAGCGACAGGCATCCCGCCCGAGGATGTGGAGGTGCTGCTCAGCGGCAGCGGCGACCCGGCGAAATCCTGCCGTCTCATGAAGGCGTTCTTCGATGCCGTGTTGATGCAGCCCGTCGGCGTGGCGGCAGCCGCGCTTCGCACGCTTTCCCAAGGCGAACGGAACGGATTTCGCTAAAGCGTCAGGAATTCGTCGGGCGTGCGCCCCGCAGGCCGGTGATGCTGCGCAAGAGGGCGTCCGAAACCTCGGTCGGCAGGAACTCGGCAATTGCGATCAGCACGCGCGCGCGGAAGAACGGAACGACGTAGCGCGCCCGCGGTCTTTCCGCTTCGACGGCGCGCACGATCGCGCGGGCGACCACTTCCGGTTTGGCGGCGTTCGCGTTGATGTCCTTCTGGAACGCCAAGAGCTTGTTGATTTGCTCCGCATAGGGCGAGCCTTCGCTTGCGTGCAGTTCCATCGCCTTGCGATCGGTTTCGCTGACGCCGGTGTTGATTGCCCCCGGTTCGATGATCACCACCTCGATGCCGAACGGTTTGAGTTCGTTGCGCAGCGAGTCGGACAGCGCTTCGAGCGCGTGCTTGGTGGCGTTGTAGGGACCAAAGAACGGCAGCGCCAAGCGGCCGACGACGCTTGAGATATTGACGATGCGGCCCGAGCCGCGCTGGCGCATCTCCGGCACGAAGGTGCGGATCATGCGCATGGGGCCGAAGACATTGGTCTCAAACTGGGCTTTCAGATCGGCGTCGCCCACTTCTTCGAGCGGGCCGGTGAGGGTGTAGGCCGCGTTGTTGATCAAGACGTCGATGCCGGCTTGGCCGAGGGTCGAGGCGATCTCGCGCTTGGCGGCGTCGATCGAGTCCTGCGAGGTCACGTCGAGCTCGAGCGTGTCGATCCGGCCCTTCGTCGTTTTGCGGACCTGTTCCAGTGCGGAGACGGTGCGCGCGGCTGCAATCACGTGGTGACCGCGTTCGGCGAGACGCACCGCGGTTTCGCGGCCAATCCCGGACGAGGCTCCAGTGATGAGAACGGTGGACATTCTTGCGCTCCGACTGACCCGGCGATCTAGCATTTCCCTGCCGCTCGCACAGCGCAAAAGAAAAGGGCCGCAGAAAGCTGCGGCCCTTTCCCGACAAATTCCTTGGGGACTACCAGTAGAGCTTCATGCCGATGCTGGCGCGGTAACCCGAGATGTCCTTGGTCAAGCTTTCGTTGATACCGCCGTCGAGAAAGAGGGCCAGGTTCTCGTCTAAGTAGGACTGCAAACCGGCGTCGATCGACACCAATTCGTCGTTTGTGTCCGACACGATGACATAAGGGCCCGCCGCAACCGTGTTGATGCCGTCCGAGAGTATCGTCGAATAGGCAATCTGCGCCCATGGACGGACCGAGCCGCCCCAGGTCACGCCGTCGAAGCGCAACGCACCCTTGGCCTCGATGAGGCCGGTGTCTTCGCTGACGGCAACGCCCATGCAGGTGTCGCCGCAATTCGTGCCGTCGTAGCTGATCATGCCGATCAGTTTGACCGCGAGCGGTTCGAGACCGAGGCCGATACCCGCCTGTGCCGAGCCGATGAAGCCGCCCGACGATCCCGTCGCAGACCCAAACCTGCTGAGGTAGGTCCAATCCATGTCGGCATAGCCGCCCGACAGGTTGAGGAAGAAGGCCGAGCTTGTGAACGCGGCATACGCCTCGATCACGCGGGCGTCGCCGTCGAGTTGGCCGACGCCGGACGGCACGACCAGATCGCTGTTGCTGCTGCCGAAGCCGCCGGACACGCCGCCGAACCAGCCGTGGCCCATGCGCCAATCCATGCCACCGGTCGAACAGCTGAAGTCTTGTTCCTGCTCGACTCCGGTGTCGGCACCGAACGACGAGCTGCCTTGACGGTAGCCGAACCAGGCGCGGCCGTACGTGGCGCCCTTCGGGCTGTCGGGAATGCGCTGGTCGTCGCGGAAGCAACCGCGGAT
>JBKJZU010000500.1:0-4624 GCA_046715015.1 Micropepsaceae bacterium | reverse complement strand
TAGGCCGAAGATACGCATGGAAAGGCGCAACAGAAAAGCAGTTTTCGCAACTGGGAAAGTTGCAGGTCGTCGTTTAAGGATAATTGTCCGCAACCTTCTTGAGAAGTTCGATGACATCGCAAGTGACGTTCGACTTGGGCGGCGAAACAGCGTTCATCACCGGCGCAACCAGCGGCTTCGGCGCGCGCTTCGCTGAAATTCTGAGCGATGCGGGCGCGCACGTGGTGATCACCGGGCGCCGCGTTGAGCGGTTGCATGCGTTAAGGGACAGGATCGCGGCGAAGGGCGGTCGCGCGACTCCGTTGGCACTCGATGTCACCGATGTCGCAGGCATTCGCGCCTGCATTTCTGCGGCGGAGAAGGCGGCGGGGCCGATTTCGATTCTCGTTAACAACGCCGGTTTGAACGTACAGTCCAGTGTCACCGCGTTGAGCGAGGAACATTACAACACGCTCATGAATACGAACGTGAAGGGCGCATTCTTCGTCGCACAGGCGGTCGGCGCACGCATGTTGGAGCAGAAAATCCAGGGCCGGATTGTTAACATTGCTTCGATCGGCGCGTTCAAGGCGCTACCCGGGCTCGTCGCCTACAGCATGTCAAAGGCAGCAGTCGCGATGATGACAAAGGGTCTCGCGCGGGAGTGGGCAAAGCATCACATCGCGGTCAACGCAATCTGCCCGGGCTTCATCGAGACCGAAATCAACGATGAATGGTTCAAGAGCGAAGGCGGCCAGAAACAAATCGCGGCCTTCCCGCGCCGGCGGATCGGGCGGGAAGAGGATTTGGACGCGACGCTGCTTTTACTCTGTTCGCGTCACGCCTCGTTCATCACCGGCTCGCTCATCACCGTCGACGACGGACAGCTGCTCGGTTAACGGATGACCTTCAGCGCCTTGTTCGTCTGACTGACGATGCGGATCATCTTGACCTCCGCCGGCAGCGGATTGATCTGAACGGCCGCAGCTATGTTGGTCAGCGCTTGGGTCGCCGGTCCCGACGGCGGTGTGCCGACGAGTTCCAACTCCAAGACGCCGCCCTTCGTTTCGACCGGACGCAACGTGATGTTCGTCCATCCGCCGGTCGGCGCGACACCTTTAACGGTAACCTCGGCCAGCGGCGGTTGACGCTCCAACAGCTTCACGTCGATCGAGATCACTGCATGAAGGCGTGACAGTGACGCAGTCGATGGCGCTGCAGGCGCGGGCGCAGAGGCGGCGGGCGGCGGCGTTGTCACCGGCGCGGGTGCAGGTGTGGTCACGGGTGCTGGCGGCGGTGTTGTTGCCGGAGCAGCCGGCGGCGTTGTCACTGGGGCCGCAGGCTCCGGCGTCGGTGCTGCAGGCGGCGGTGCTGCCGGTGTTGGCGTCGGCGTTGGAACTGGTGCCGGCGCCGCGGTCGGCGGAGGTGTCGGCGCCGGGGCCGGCTTCGGTGCAACGACGGGTGCAGGCGCTGGCGCGACGACCGGTGCCGGTGCTGGCGTTGGAGCAGGCTTCGGTGCGACAGCAGGCGCCGGTGTAGGAGTCACAACGGGTGCAGGTGCCGGCTTCGGCTTCACCGGTGGCGGTGTGTACTTGACCGGCGGCGGTTGCACGACGCCGGGTGCGGGCACGCCGGGCTGTGACGGCACGGGATTGAAATCGTCGTCCGCGGGCAAACCGTCGGCCCCAACGCCGCTCGCCAACAACAGCGAGCCGATACACGCGGCAGCAGCCGCAACAGAGCGTAACGTCATCCCCATCACTCCAGCACTCGATTTGCGGGCTCGTTCGCTATGAACTAAACCCTTCGGCACACAGTAATTACCTAGTGAATGTCGGAGGCAATGTCATGGGTCCGCTCAAAGGCGTGAAGGTGATCGAGTTCGCGGGCATCGGTCCCGGTCCGTTTTGCACCATGCTGCTCAGCGATATGGGCGCAGAAGTTGTACGCATCGACCGCAAGGGCGGCCGCGGCGCCAACAAATTCGACGTAACCAGCCGTGGACGGCGCTCTTTGGCGCTGGATCTGAAGAAACCTGAGGCGGTCGAAGTCGCGTTGAAGTTGATCGCCCAATCGGACGCATTGCTCGAAGGGTTTCGACCAGGGGTTATGGAGAAGCTGGGCTTGGGTCCCGACGCAGCACTCGCGCGCAATCCGAAATTGGTTTACGGGCGCATGACGGGATGGGGCCAAACGGGGCCACTGTCACAAGCCGCCGGCCACGACATCAACTACATCGCGCTCACCGGCGCGCTGCACGGCATCGGACGCAAAGGTGAAACGCCGGTGCCGCCGCTCAACCTCGTCGGCGATTTTGGTGGCGGCGCGCTCTATCTCGCGTTCGGCATGGCGTGCGCTTTGTTCGAAGCGCGCGGCTCAGGCAAGGGTCAGGTCGTCGACGCCGCGATGACGGACGGTGCCGCGTCGCTGATGTCGATGTTCTACGGCTTCAAGGCGATGGGCATGTGGCACGACGAGAAGGGCGTGAACCTGCTCGACGGTGGCGCGCATTTCTACGACACGTATGAAACGTCGGACCGCAAGTGGATCTCGATCGGATCGATTGAGCCGCAGTTCTATGCGCTGCTGCTTGAGAAGGCCTCGCTCACCGATCCCGAGTTCCAGTCACAGATGGACCGCGCGAAGTGGCCGAGCCTGAAAGCTAAGATCGCGCACGTGATCAAGACGAAGACGCGCGTCGAGTGGGACGCGCTCATGGAAGGCACGGATGTTTGTTATGCGCCGGTGCTGTCGCTCGCCGAAGCGCCGAACCATCCGCACAACAAAGCGCGCGGCACGTTCGTCGAAGTCGACGGCGTCGTGCAGCCGGGACCCGCGCCGCGCTTCAGCCGCACGAAAGTGGAAGTGCAGGGACCGCCGCCCACCGCCGGTCAGCACAGTGAGCAGATCTTGGGCGCGTTCGGTTTCGATACAAACGATATCGCCGCACTGAAGTCGTCAGGCGCCATCTAGCCCCTCGCCCGCTTGCGGGAGAGGGGATGGGGGTGAGGGGAAATTCCCTCTTCCGCAAACCGCTCGTAAAGACTGACTGCTGATGCTCCATCTACGCCACAACACTTCCCCTCACCCCCGGCCCCTCCCGCCTACGCCAAAGGCTTCGGCGGGCGAGGGCTTGCAACTTTGGGCGCCGGAGCCTCGCGAAGGCGGCTCCCGCAAGCGGGCGAGGGGAGCATGACGGCGCTTCCGGGCACAACAGGCCGGCGCCGCATCTATCTGATGCGCCACGGCCACGTCGATTATTTCGGGCGCGAGGTGCGCGAGAGCGGACACACGGATTCCGTGCCGCTCACACCGCTCGGCCGCGAACAGGCGCGCGCAAGCGGGCTCGCGCTCGCGCATGTGCGGTTCGACCGCGCGCTCTGTTCCGGTTTACCGCGCACGCGCGAGACCGCGGAGTTGGTGCTGACGGCGAACGCGGACACGAACCATCTCACGCTCGAAGTCGACAGCGGTCTGGTCGAAATCAAAGGCGGCGGGCTCTTCCGCGCCAAGAGCCGCGAAGAACTGGCCGCGCGCATGACGTTCGAATTCGATCAGGCGGCCTCGCCCGGGGCGCGTATGATGGGCGGCGATGTGTTTTCCGAGGTACAGGCACGCAACGTCGCCGCGCTTGAGCGTCTGTTGGCACAGCCGGGTTGGCACACGGCGCTCGTCGTCGCGCACGAAGGCGTCAATCGCTTGCTCCTCAGCTGGATGACGGGAAGTTCGCTTTCCGCCGTTCAGGCGTTCGAGCAGGATCTCGCCTGCATCAACCTGCTCGACTTCGACATGGTGCCGCGCGAAGACGGGACCGTGGGCACGGAGATCGCGCGCCGCCTGATAAAGGCCGTGAACTTAACCCCCTATAACTACGTCAAGCACGGCATGAACTTGACCAGCCTTGAGGCGATTTTCGCCCGCGTGCCCTGAGCCCGCTTGCGCCTCGCGCCAAGCTCCGCAATCATCGGGCCCTTCGATGAGGCTTGCACCATGTCCTACGCCGCCGGTCGCCAAATCCACGATGCCGACTCTCACTTGATGGAGTTGGCCGATTGTCTGGACGAATTTCTGGAAGGGAAGTATCGCGCCGCTTACGACGATTTGCCGAAGTTGAAGGCGTGGTCGCGCGACGGCAAGTGGGTCAAGGATGCGCGCGCCAAGCAGGCGGACGCGGCATTCCGGGCGGGCGCCGTCGAGAACATTCTCTTGCGCAGGAACTACGAAGCGCTAGGCGCCTTTGAACGCGCGGACCGGCCGAAGGCTCTCGATGCGTTGGGGTTTGCGAGCCAGCTTGTGTTCACGACGTGGTGTCTCGGCAATTTCGGCTTGGACCGCACGAACCCGGAACTCGCCTACGCGACGGCCGAAGCGCACAATCGCATGATGACCGCGTTCTGCTCGGTCGACCGGCGCTTTCTGCCGACCGCTTACGTCCCGCTCGCCGACTTCGACCGCGCGAAGGCAACCGCGAAGGCCGCGATCGATGGCGGATCGAAAGCGTTAACGGTGCCCTCCATTTGCCCGAAAGGACATTCGCCGAGCCATATTGCCTTCGATCCCATTTGGCGGATGGCGGAGGAGGCGGGCCTGCCGATCGTCTTTCACGTCGGGGGCGAGGAAAAGCTCAACCCCGACTACTTCAACA
>JBKJZU010000499.1:0-2903 GCA_046715015.1 Micropepsaceae bacterium | reverse complement strand
TATAGTGAAACGCCGGGATACCCCGGTGCAGGCAAGACAGTGCTGTCGCGTTCAACGAATGCGTATGCACAATCGCGCCGGCGTCCGGCCGTGCCTTGTAGATCGCGAGATGCACCCGCCACTCGCTCGACGCGACGCGTTGTCCGGGTACCACGCGCCCGTCGCCGCGAACCTCCACGATGTCCGCCGCGCGCATCTCGGCGTAGGGAATGCCCGTCGGCGTGATCAGCATCCCGCCGTCGACGCGTACGGATAAATTGCCGCTCTTGCCCGGCGACAAGCCGCTCGACGCCATGCGCTGACCGACCGCAACGATCTCCAAACGCAAATTCGGTGTGGCGCTCACAACCGCCGCGCGCTTCGACAGCACGCGTTCGACCCGACGCCGCACCGCGGTGCGTTTCACCGCGCGCGCTCCGGAAAGAGCTTCAAAAGTCCGTCGCGGTTCGCCGCCGCAATCCCACGTTCCGTGATGAGCCCGGTCACAAGCCGCGCGGGCGTCACGTCGAACGCCGGATTGCGCGCCGCGCTCCCCGGCGCCGTCAGCTCCACGGTGAGCACCTCGCCCGCAGCAGTCCGGCCTTGCACGTGCGTAATTTCGCGGCTCGAACGTTCCTCGATCTCGATCTGCTTCACGCCATCCGCAATCGTCCAGTCGATCGTCGACGACGGTAGTGCCACATAGAACGGTACGCAGTTGTCGTGTGCAGCCAGCGCTTTGAGATAGGTCCCGATCTTATTTGCAACATCGCCCGACGCGGTCGTCCGATCCGTGCCGACAATGCAGAGATCGACTTCGCCGTGCTGCATGTAATGCCCGCCGGCGTTATCGGTAATGATCGAATGCTTCACACCGTGCGCGCCGAGTTCATAGGCTGTCAGCGATCCGCCCTGGTTGCGCGGTCGCGTTTCGTCCACCCAGACATGGATCGCAATGCCCTTGTCGTGCGCCATGTAGATCGGCGCAAGCGCCGTTCCCCAATCGACGCACGCAAGCCACCCGGCGTTGCAGTGCGTCAGCACGTTGACCGGCGCGCCTTTCTTATTCGCAGCGATTTCCTCGATCAGCTTCAAGCCATGCCGCCCGATCGCCTCGTTCGTTGCAACATCGTCGTCGCAAAGCTGCGCCGCGCGCGCGTAGGCAGCCGCGACCCGCCGGTCTTTCGGCTGATTGCGAACGCTGGCCATTATCTCGTCGAGCGCCCACTTCAGATTGATCGCGGTCGGGCGCGTCTTGATCAGCATGTCGTAGGCCCGCTCCAGCGCCTCATCCGAAGAGTCCTGGCGCAGCGCCATGCAAAGCCCATAGGCGCCCGTCGCCCCGATCAGCGGCGCGCCGCGCACGACCATCGACTTGATGGCTTCAGCCGCCTCTTCCGCGCTCGCAAGCCGCTTGGTCGCGAAAGCGAACGGCAACTTCGTCTGATCGATCACTTCGATCGACCAGCCGTCGTCCGCGACCCAAATCGTCCGGTAATGGCGTCCGTGGATCTTCAATGCCCTTCAAACTCCACCAGGCTAAGCACCTTCTTGCCCAACTTCTCAAGCCGCCGCCGGCCTTTGAGCTCGGGCAGATCGATGATGAAACTGCAGCCGACAACCGAGCCGCCCGCCTTCTCGATCAGCTTGATCGCGGCCTCAGCCGTACCGCCGGTTGCGATCAGATCGTCCACCAGCAGCACGTTCTCGCCCTTCTGCACGGCGTCTTCGTGGATTTCGACCGTGTCGGTGCCATACTCGAGATCATAGATCTGCCCGATCGTTTTCCAGGGCAGCTTACCCTTTTTGCGAACCGGCACGAAGCCGACCGAAAGCTGATGCGCAACCGCGCCCGCGATAATAAACCCGCGCGCTTCGATCCCCGCGACCTTGTCGATCCGCATCCCCGCATAGGGCTGCACAAGCAAATCGACGGTGGTGCGAAAAGCGCGCGCGTTGCCGAGCAACGTCGTCACGTCGCGAAACATGATGCCGGGCTTCGGGTAGTCCGGGATCGTGCGAATAACGGATTTGAAGTCCATGCGCTTCAAGCCTTCTTGAGGACACGGCCGGCGACCGCATCGAGTTTCGAAAACAAAACCGGATCGCGCTTTTCTGGCGCCGTGATCAGCGCGGTGTCGAGCGTATGTTCGATGCCCAGCGGCGACGGCGTGCGCTTCGGTCCAAGCTTCGGCGCAACCCTCTTCAGCAAAGTACGCGCCCGCTCGGCATTCCCGTTCAGCACCTTGATGACCTGCTCGACCGTCACGTGGTCGTGGTCCGGATGCCAGCAATCGTAGTCGGTGACCATGGCGACGATCGCGTACGGCATTTCCGCCTCGCGTGCGAGCTTCGCTTCGGGCATGGCAGTCATGCCAATGACACTGCAGCCCCACGAGCGGTAGAGGTTGGATTCGGCGAGCGTCGAGAATTGCGGCCCTTCCATCGCAAGATAGGTTCCGCCCACGACATGCTCAATCGAGGCTTCTTTCGCGGCTTCGGTCAGCGCGCCCACAAGGCGCGGACACACCGGATGAGCAAGCGAGACATGCGCGACGAACCCCGGTCCGAAGAACGACTTCTCGCGCGCGAACGTACGGTCGATGAATTGATCCGCCAGCACGAACATGCCAGGCGGCAGCTCCTGCTTGAACGATCCGCAGGCCGACACGGAAAGAACGTCGGTCACGCCGGCGCGCTTCAACACGTCGATGTTGGCGCGATAATTGATGCTGGTCGGTGAATGCACATGCCCGCGTCCGTGTCGCGGCAAGAACACCATATCCACGCCTTGCAGGCGTCCGGACAGGAGTTCGTCCGACGCCTCACCCCAGGGCGAGCGCACCCGCTCCCAACGCGGGTTCTCAAGCCCGTCGATCCCGTAAACCCCGCTGCCGCCAATAACGCCCAGAACGGTGTTGGTC
>JBKJZU010000498.1:0-6176 GCA_046715015.1 Micropepsaceae bacterium | reverse complement strand
GAGTTCCAGTGCCTGGCCGAACCCGCCCGCCGAGATCTTCTCGTCAAGCACCTTCAGCGCCGCCTTCGCATCGCCGGTGTCGAGATGGAACAGCGCCTTGTGCCACCACAGATGATAGGCAAACCCGCTGCCAGGCTCCCAACCGTCGGCGCCGATCGCCAGAAACTCGAAGCCCTCCTTCGCGCGGCCCTGCATTTCCATGACGTGCGCAACCGCGTGCACGGCCCAACCGTCCTCGGCGTTCACGTCGACCGCCTGGCGTCCGTGCGCCTCAGCCGCCTCGTAGTCGCCCGATTCCTCGAGCCCGAACGCGTACATGCCGTGCACGAAGCCGTAACCTGGCACGCTGCGGTCCCACTGCGGCAACACGCGCGCCACGCGGTCGCGCAGCATGTGCGAGTAGCCCTGAAAGAAGTCGCCCGCATGCGCGAGCTGCAACGCCGTGAGGTCGCGCGGATAGAGCATCGACGCCGTACCCCAAAGCTCCACGCCCTTGCTCAAGTCGCCATCGAGCCAAGCCCGGCAGGCGGCAATGTGGAGCCCTTCGCGCTCATTCGCCTGACGCGCCAACCTCTCGGCGGCCTTGAGACTGCTCAAAGCTTCATCCTCGAACGCCTTGTCGGTCGCGGTCGCCAGCGCGCCGGCGCGCATGGCATGCGCCAGCGCAAAATCCGGATGCTCGGCAATCACCGCGTCGATCGCGCCCAGCGTGTCGGCTTTGTACGCCGCCAGCATGTCGGCTGCATGGTCGAGTCCGTCGATCGCGTCCTGCGCGCCGTAGGAAACGGGGTTGCCCCTCTTGTCGTATTTCTTCACGTCGTCTCTCCTGATTTCTTTGCACGGGGCAACACCGCCCGGCGCGTGACGGCCGTTTAACTATTCAATACCCCGCATTCGCTCTAGCCGACCCTTGGTAGGGTCCGATCACGAAACCGAAGGTAGTTGAAAATCAAGCGGATAGGTGGTTTTCCAAGTCGCAGATCGTGACCGCGATCACCTGCCCAAACAGCCTAAGTGCACCTATGGTACAGTCCCTTATGACCGCCGTTCCAAAACAAAAACCCGCATCCAACCGGGAGCGCTTGCTCGAACTGGCCGAGCAACTCGTCCTGCAAAAGGGATTCGCCTCGACCTCGATAGAGGAGTTGATCGCAGGCGTCGGCATCACGAAAAGCGGCTTCTTTTATCACTTCAAGGACAAGAACGACCTCGCGCGCGAACTCATGCAGCGCTATCTGGACGACAACAAGCGCCAGCTCGACGACATCTTCGGCCGCGCCGCCGAACTGCACGACGACCCGCTGCACAGCTTCCTGATCGGCCTAAAGCTGTTCGCCGAACTGATGGACAACGTCCACGACGTGCATCCCGGCTGCATCGCCGCCGCCGTCGTGTACCAAGACCAACTCTTCAACGCGGAGGTCCGCGCGCTCAGCGCCGAAGGCTTCCTCGCCTGGCGGACGCGCTTTCGCGGCTATCTGGAACGCATCGCGGAACGCTATCCGCCGAAGATCGAGGTCGATCTCGATTCGCTCGCTGACGCGCTCAGCGCTGTCGTCGACGGCGGCATCATCCTCTCGAAAGCGCTACATGAACGCGCGACCCTTCCCGCGCAGATCATGCACTATCGCAACTACATCAAGCTGCTGTTCGAGCCTTAGCCCACTTCGAGCCGCTTCAGCGCTTCGCCGAGCTTGGCCTTCTGCGCCTCGAACTCCGCGCGCTTTTCGCGCAGTTCCTCGACGACCTCTTCCGGCGCGCGCGTCACGAAGTCGTTGTTGTTGAGCTTCGCATCGATGCGGGCGATTTCGCCGTCGACCTTTTGGTCGTCCTTCGAAAGCCGCGCCTTTTCCTTCGCGAAGTCGATGAACCCTTCAAGCGCCAGTCCCGCCGTGCCGTCGCCGACCACGATCTGCGCCGAGCCTCGGGCCAACGCGCCGCCGCGCGCCGTCTCCAAGCGCGCCAGGCGCAACACCAGTTCGTTGTGCCGCTCCAGCCATTCGATCTCGGTGCCGTTGCCGGTCTTCAACGTGAGCGGGAGCTTCGAGGACGGCGGCACGTTCATTTCCGCGCGCACGGAGCGTACCTCGGAAATCAGCGCCTTCACCCAGTTCATCTCGGCCGCCGCCTCTTTATCGTGCGGAATATTCTCGTAATGCGGCCAGTCGGCGCCGATCAGCATCGTCGTGCGCGCCGGCCCGTGCGCGCCCGTCACGCGCCAAAGCTCTTCCGTGATGAACGGTACGAACGGATGCATGAGTTTCAGAACCTCATCCAGCACCCACGCCGCGGTCGCCCGCGTCTCGGCCTTCTGCGCGCCGTCGTGGCCCGCGAGGATCGGCTTGATGAATTCCAGATACCAGTCGCAATAGACGTTCCACACGAACTCGTAGAGCGCGCCGGCCGCATCGTTGAAGCGATAAGCCTCGATCGCCGCGGTCAAATCGTTCCGCGTATGCACCAACTCGCCCACGACCCAGCGGTTGACGGTCGACGTCAACGCGGCCGGATCGAACACGGCGGTTCGCTTGCACTCGTTCATCTCGCAAAAGCGCGCGGCGTTCCAAATCTTCGTGCAGAAATTGCGATAGATCTCGACGCGGCTACGCCCCATGCGCAGGTCCTTGCCTGGCGCTGCGGCAATCGCGAGCGCAAAGCGCAACGCGTCCGCACCGAACTCGTCGATGAGCACAAGCGGGTCCATCACGTTCCCCCGCGTCTTCGACATCTTCTGCCCCTTCTCGTCGACGACGCGGGCGTGGATGTAGACGGTGTGGAACGGCACGTCGTCCGTGAAGTGCAGGCCGAACATCATCATCCGCGCGACCCAGAAGAAGATGATGTCGAACATCGTCACCAGTACGTCGGTCTTGTAGAACCGGCGCAGCTCCGGCGTGTCGTCCGGCCAGCCGAGCGTTGAGAACGGCCACAAGCCCGACGAGAACCAGGTGTCGAGCACGTCCGGATCGCGCGTGAGCGTGACGTCGCGGCCGTACTTCGCCTTCGCCGCCGCAAGCGCTGCCGCCTCGGTCTCCTCGACGAACACGTTGCCCTGATCGTCATACCAAGCGGGGATCTGATGGCCCCACCACAGCTGGCGCGACACGCACCACGGCTGAATGTTCTCAAGCCACCGGTAATACGTGTTGGCAAAGCGCTCCGGCACGAACACGGTCCGCCCATCGCGCACCGCCTCCAGCGCCTTCTCGGCCAGCGGCTTCACGTTCAGATACCACTGCTCGGTGAGCATCGGCTCGATCACGACGGTCTTCGTCTTCTCATCGTGCGGCACGGCGTGGGTCACCGGCTCGATCTTCTCGATAAGACCAAGCGCCTCCAGATCGGCGACGACGCGCTTGCGCGCTTCGAACCTGTCCAGCCCCTGATAGGCCGCCGGCGCCTTGTCGTTGATTTTGCCGTCCAGCGTCAGAATGCCGATCGCTTCAAGCTTGTGTCGCCGCCCGACGTCATAGTCGTTGAAGTCGTGCGCCGGCGTGATCTTCAAGGCACCCGATCCCTTCTCGGGATCGGCGTACTCGTCGGCGACAATCGGGATCAACCGGTCGCTGAGCGGCAACCGCACCTTTTTGCCGACCAGCGCCTTGTAGCGCTCGTCATCCGGATGTACCGCAACCGCCATGTCGCCCAGCATCGTCTCCGGCCGCGTCGTCGCGATCGTGATGAACTGGTCGGTTCCGTCGATCGGATACTTAATGTGCCAGAGGTTGCCCTTGACCTCGATGTTCTCGACCTCGAGGTCCGAGACGGCGGTTTGCAGCTTCGGGTCCCAGTTCACGAGCCGCGTGTCTTTGTACATCAGACCCTGCTTGTGGCAGGCGACGAACACCTTGATGACGGCCTTGCTCAAGCCCTCGTCCAGCGTGAAGCGCTCGCGCGACCAGTCGCACGACGCACCCAGCCTGCGCAGCTGCCGATTGATCGTGCCGCCGGACTCCGCTTTCCAGGCCCACACCTGCTTCACGAACTCTTCGCGGCCCAGCTTCTGGCGCGACGTCTGGCGCTCCTGCAACTGCCGCTCGACCACGATTTGGGTCGAGATGCCCGCGTGATCCAACCCGGTCTGCCACAGCACGTCCTTGCCGCGCATCCGCTCGAAGCGGATCAGAATGTCCTGCAGCGTGTTGTTCAGTGCATGGCCGATATGCAGCGAACCGGTCACGTTCGGCGGCGGGATGACGATCGTGAAGGTCTTCGCATTCGGCCTGCCCCCGGCACGGAACGCACCTGAAGCCTCCCACGCTTGGTACAGCCGGTCTTCGACGTCTTTCGGAGCGTATGTTTTTTCGAGCATGGGCCTGACTTGAAAACAATAAACGACGAACGCGCAAGGCCGGGGTGGCCTTACGCGAATCCTGTCGAGCTAGACGCTATTTGTGGGAGGCGTTAGCGGCGGCGGCCGTTACGCGAAGCGCGCTCGACTTCTTCCTGTACGACGCGCTCTACGATTTCGGGCAAGTTTTGTTCGAGCCATGCCGCCAGCATGGGCTTGAGCATCTGCTGAACCATGTCTTCCAAGCTGGCCCCGCCGCCACCCCCGACGGTTACGTCGCGCTCGCGGCTCAACATCCCAAACGCGTTGGTGACGGCCGACGAAGCCTGATTGGACAAGATGCCTTCGCGATCGCTGTTGTCTGCCATTTTGAATTCCGGTTGAGAACGCATGTGACGGGTAGGTTCGGGAGCGTGCGCGGCCATCGGTGCCGGCCTGCGCGCGACGCGCGGTTCCGGCATAGGATCGCGCAGTTGCATCGGTTCGGGCTCGCGGCGCGACGGCATCGGTTGCGGCGCCGGACGGCGCGCCATGCGCGGTTCGGTCGCCGCTTGCGACGCGGACCCGATCGACCCGTCGTCGTGCACGATGTTGGTCAGTTCCAGAACTTCGCCGCCGCCGTCTTGCGCAGACATCGCGGGGCCACCTTTACCGGGGTCCGAATCTTCCGAAATGATCCGCCGTATGGAGGCAAGAATTTCCTCCATTGTCGGCTCCTGTTGCGCCGTGGGCGTTGGCATTGTGTCGAAAACCCTTTCGCGCTACTCGCGCCCCACACCTCTTGAGGCGCAAAACTAAGCCATGCACGCGCCAAACGCCAGTAGCCGAATCACAGCGCTTAAGCCCGACCGGCAACAAGGTGAATTGCAGAAAAACCTTAGTTTTCGTACGTCGCCCCGCCGATTGGGCGCCACGTCTGCATGTCGTAATTTTCGACAGGGTCATAGACCTGAACCGGCAACTCCAAGTCCTGCGCTGTGAGCTTGCCGACCGCTGCCAGCAACGAGTACGAGGCCACAACCTCGTCCCGCTCCGTCCGCACAAGCGCCACGCGCGCATTCAGGAGCTCTTGCTGCTGGTTCAAGACGTCGAGCGTCGTACGCGATCCGACTTCCTGCTCCTGCTGCACGCCTTCAAACGCGATCTCGGCCGCCTTGACCTGCTGGCGGTTCGCTTCCGACGACGATCTGGCTGCCCGATAGGCTTCCCAAGCGTTCTGGACGCCTTCGTCGGTCGCCCGGCGCGCATCCTCGACGGCGAGCCGCGCGCGGTTGTTGATTTCTTTCGCCTGACGTACGGCCGACCATTCGGCGCCGCCTTGGTACAGCGGCACTCTGGCCGTCGCGAGCAGCCGCGAGTCGTCGCCGATCGTCTCAGCCGGCCCGCGCTCCTGGCCGCTGCGGCCATAACTCGCAGAAACTGTCACTGTTGGCAGCATCTGCCCCACAGCAAAGTCGATGCCGTAACGCGCGGCGTCTTCCTGCGCGCGCGCGCCGACGAGCGTCGGGTTTTGCACGTTTGCAATTTCGCGCGCCTGTACTTCGGATTCAGGCAAAGCCGGAACCGGTGGTTTCGTATCCAGGGCCGCCGGCGGATCGCCGACCGAGCGCTCATAGGCAAGACGGCTCGCTTTAAGCTGCGCTTGCGCCGACGTTCGGCTGGCAAGCCCCGCCGCCAGACGCGCTTCAGCTTGCGCCACGTCGGTACGGGTGATCTCGCCCACGTCGAAACGCGCTTGCGCCGCTTCAAGCTGCTTCTTCAACAGCTCGACGTTCGTTTCGTTCAGCTTCAGCACGGATTCGTCACGAACGACGTCCATATAGGACCCGATCGTGTCCAGAAAAACCGTTTGCTCCGTCGAATGAAGACGCGCGCGGCCGGCGCT
>JBKJZU010000497.1:0-4285 GCA_046715015.1 Micropepsaceae bacterium | reverse complement strand
CGCCGCACCCTAGCGCATCGGCCGCCCGCGCCGAAATCCGGGTGCCGATGGCGCAAAACCGGCGCCCGCAGCTCATTCCTCAATCATTCCGCAACGAGACCTCGAGGCAACCTCAGGACTCTTTGGCTGAGCGCAGTGAGTCTTCCCCGCACATTTCCTCCAACGGCTGGGAGAATCCGCCTGTGACCAAGGACCTGAAATATCTGCGCTCGATCCTCAGGGTTTGCGTCGTGTTGGCGGCGGTCGCGGCCTCGACGGCGGTGGCGTTGGCCCAAGGTCAGGTGCGCATCGTGAGCATTCAGGGCTGCGGTTTGAGTTGGCTCGGCGCATACGAAAATGCCGGCTACGATTACCGTGTCGTGCATTGGCCCCCTCGGAACGATGACACGCAGCGTTGGCAGATGACGCCGGAGCGCAACGGCACCTACCGCTTCAAACAGGTCAGCAGCGGGCGCTACCTCGACGCGCACGAGATCATGGCGATGGGCTTTCGCGTCGTCACGCGGCCCTTTCAGCAAGACGGCACGCAGCTATGGCGAGTGACCGAGTACGGCGGCAACTTCGTCACCATCCAGCATGCGAGCAGCGGCCGCTTTATCGAATGCAACCCCAACCAGCCCGCGCTCTATACCAATGTGAAGACCGGCGCCGACACGCAGACCTGGCGCGTGGCGGACGTGGCGCCATCGACGCCGCTTCCGCCGCCGGTCGCTTCGATCGGCCATCGCATTCGTACCGGCGCGGGTCTTTGCCTCGACGTGCACGCGCCCGACGTCGCTAAGAACGGCGGACGCGTCCAGGCCTGGGCATGCAGCGGTCAGCCGCAGCAGCGCTGGACCTACGACCGCGCCACGAGTGCAATCCGCGTGTCGAGCGGTTTATGCCTCGACGTTCACGCGCCGGAAATGACGAAGAACGGCGGGCGCGTACAGGTGTGGGCCTGCAACGGCCAAGTGCAGCAGCAGTGGACGCCCATGCCCGGCGGCGCGATCCGCAGCAATCGCAGCGGTATGTGCCTCGACGTCCACGCGCCCGATCAGTCGACCAATGGCGCACGCGTCCAAGTTTGGCAGTGCAGCGGCGCGCAACAGCAGCGCTTCACGTCGAACGCGTTCTGATGTCGGGCTCTCACCCCTATATGGAGGCTTCGATGCGTAGACTTTCCCTTCTGGCAATCGCTTGCGCTGCAGTTGTCGCGTTAGGTGTTCCGGACAAGGGCAACGCTCTGCAGAACAAGGGGCCGTGGCGACCGCAGTGCGTGTGCACGTGTGCCGGCGGCGGCATTTCCTTTGAGGCCACGTTTTTGCAAAGCAGCGCACCTGGGGGACAGTGCGGTCGTTCCAACGGGGCGGCCTGCTATGTCACCGGAATTGACGCGAATGGGAATGCGACCTATGCCAGGTTGAAAGAGTGCAGGCGCGGGCTGCCGACTCCAAAAAATCAGGGTGCCAATTTACCTCCAGGTAGCTCGGGCGGCGTGCTGGCCGAACCGGCGCCAAATCCGAAGGGCGAGACGACCACGCCAAGTAGGCCGCCGCTGCAACGCGGCGTCGCTCCACGCTCCGAATAACGCCACGTCATCACGACAGGCCAAAAATGACACGTGCGAAAGTCTTTTTGATAGCGCTCTTAACGCTCGCCGCCGCGACGGCGCCGGCGATGGCGGCGATGCCGACGCCGGTCCTTCGTTTCGTTAGCGCGAATGAGTACTATGTCGGTCCGGCCTTGTGGGTCCGTTACGAGCTCAGCGTCGACAATCGCAACGCCTTCGCGCAAGCGCTGTTTCAGCCGACACCCAACCTGCCGAACTGCTACGCGAGCGACAGCGCCGCCATGGTCTATGTCTACGACATCGGCAACCCGGGCCAGGCGATCCATGTTTTCTGTCCGGCCAACCGCAACGATCTGGCGTCGATCGGCTATGCGCTCAAAAAAAGCCCCTACCAGACGGGGCACGTCATGATCAGAATCCTCGACAAGCTGACCAACCAAGGCGTCTGGTCCAATATTGTGAAAGCCGCCCCCACCCCTCTGCCGCCGGTGACCGGCGTCGATCCCGCGCACCCACCGCCGCCCAGCACGTCTGTCCCGGCGGTCGGCGCGGAGATTCGCACCGGCGCGAACCTCTGCCTCGACGTTCACGCGCCGGAGATCGGCACCAACGGCGGGCGGGTGCAAGCCTGGGCGTGTCACGGCCAGCAGCAGCAGCGTTGGAGGTATGACCGCGTCGCAAGCGCCCTGCGCGTCGCCAGCGGCCTTTGCCTAGACGTGCGCGCTGGCATCAACCAGAACGGCAACAGCGTTCAGGTCTGGAGCTGCAACGGTCAGCGGCAGCAGCAATGGACGCCGCTCAAGAACGGCGCGCTGCGCAACGCCGGCGGCCTCTGCCTCGATGTCCACGCGGCCGATCAAACGCGCAACGGCGCGCGCGTGCAGATTTGGCAGTGCAACGGCTCGCTGCAGCAGCGCTTCTTGTCGAGCGCGTTCTGAGCCGGGTCACGTCTTCGAACAAAGGAAATAGGAACGATGAAATCGACTTCGCTCAAACTGGCGGCAGCCGCGTTCGCGCTCACGCTGCTCGCGTCTGTGCCCGCCGCGGCGGACGCCGTTTTACAGGTGCCGGATACAGTCGGCATGATCCAGGTCAATACCCATAAGTGCCTCGACGTTCACGCGCCGACGATGCAGCAAGACGGCGGCCGCGTTCAAGTCTGGAGATGCAACAGGGCGCCGCAGCAAATCTGGCGCTGGAACGGCTACTCCTCCATCCGCAACGAAGGCGGCCTCTGCCTCGACGCGCACGCGCCGGACATGGGCACCGACGGCGGACGCGTGCAGGTGTGGACCTGCAACGGCAGCCCCCAGCAGCGCTGGCGCTACGATGAGACGTTCAAGACGATCAAAAACGCGGCCGGCCTCTGTCTCGACGCGCATGGCCCGGACTCGTCCAAGGATGGCGGGCGTGTGCAAGTGTGGTCGTGCGGCGCCCCCAATCAGTTCGTACCGAACCAACGCTGGGACGTGATTTCGCCGGCGCCGCCGAAAGCGGGCGAGGTTCGAACCGGCGTTGGCCTCTGCCTCGACGCGCACGCACCGGACATGGCCACCAACGGAGGCCGCGTGCAGGTCTGGCAATGCAACGCCGCGCCGCAACAGACATGGACGCTGGATCCGGCGACACGCACGCTTCGTGTCGCAAGCGGACTCTGCCTCGTCGCGCAGGCGCCTGCCAACGGCACCCGCGTACAGGTGTGGGCCTGTAACGACGAACGCAATCAGCAATTTGTGCCATACCCGGACGGGTCGCTGCGCAGCCAAGGACTGTGTCTTGATGCGCACGCGCCCGACCAATCGACGAACGGCGGACGCGTCCAGATGTGGCAGTGCAACGGCTCTCAGCAACAACGCTTCCGCTGGGGCCCGGTGCAGATCATCCGTTGAGCAACACCGTACAAACCAGGAGAACCACGATGCGCCTCACGACATGGATCTTGCCTCGCGGCTTTCTTGCCACGTCCCCTGAGTCTCGCGGATGATGCCCGCCACGAGTCGCCACGCAACTGAAGCGGAAAGGTCCGCCAAGCGTCGCGGCACAAAGGGAGGCTTCGCGCATGCGCATGCACGTTCACGTGGTTTTCATCGGCTTGGGTTTGATCTTTCTCGTCATCGGCATGCTCTCGGGCATGTGGATGGGCATCAATCAGGAGTTCCAGTACGGCCCCGCGCACGCGCACTGGAATCTGGTGGGCTTCGTGACGTCGACGCTCTACGGCCTCACGCACCGCGCCTATCCGAAGCTTGAGACGTCGCGCCTGACGTGGGTGCAATGCATCACCCATGTCGTGGGCGTTCTGATCTTCGCGCCGGGCATCGCGATCGCGATCGCGCTCAACGATCACCGCGCCGCCATCGTGGGCGCGTTCATCGTCGTCCTCGCGGCCTTCATGTTCATGTTCATCTACTTCACCCACGACCACACCGGCACGCCGGACTAAGGGGCGGCGCTCGGCCACGCACCGGGAACCGCCGCGCCCCCACCGCGTTCCCAACCCCATGGCGACCGTACCGATTGGATCTCTGGCGCGCAGTGCGGGGCTGCGCGCCGTTAAGGCTGGTGAACTCAGCGTGCGCCGCGAGGCGGCGGGCAAAGGCTGGCGTTACGTCGGTGGGCGCAACCGTCCGATCCGCAATCCGCGCGTGGTGGCGAGGCTCGAGCGCCTCGCCGTGCCGCCCGCCTACACGAACGTGCGCTACGCGCTGGATCCGCGCGCGCATCTGCAAGCCG
>JBKJZU010000496.1:0-2563 GCA_046715015.1 Micropepsaceae bacterium | reverse complement strand
GCCTGCTCTACGAATTCGAAAACTGGGCCGAGGTGCAGCCTCAAATTTACGTCCTCCTCAAGGGCCGCGCCCAGCCGCAGACCCAGCAACAGCCTTACGGCCTCTTGCGCGACATTCTGGCGTGGCGGTTCCAGATCGCCGACAGCGATAGCGCCGAAGAGGCGCGGCGAAAATTAACCGACGCGATGACACCGCTGTTCGCCGACGAAGGCGATGCGCCCATCCACATCCTTGGCCATCTGATTGGCCTCGACTTCTCGGCGAGCCCGCACCTGCAAGGTATCTTGGGCGATCCGCAGCAAGTTCGCGCCCGCGCCTTCCACGGGGCCATACTGTTCTTTCGCCGGATGGCGGCGAAGGCGCCGCTCGTCTTGTTCCTCGACGATCTGCACTGGGCTGACGAAGGAACGCTCGATTTCCTGAACCACTTGAGCAAGACGAACGGCGATGTTGCGATACTGCTTATTGCCTTCACGCGCCCGACGCTCCTCGATCGACGGCCGCAGTGGTTCGAGGGCGAAGCACCAGCTGGACGCATTGATCTCTCGCCGCTTGGCCGCGAACAGACGCGCGAACTCGCCGACGTTCTCTTGCAGAAGCTAAACGTCGTGCCGCCGGGCCTGCGCGAGCTCATCGCCGCGGGCAGCGACGGCAACCCATTCTTCATGGAAGAAATGGTCAACCTCCTGCTTGACGAAGGTGCAATCGTTCCATCAGCCGACGGGGCATGGCGCGTCGCACCGGAAAAACTGCGCGCAGTGCGCGTGCCCGCGACGCTGAAGGGTGTGCTTCAAGCACGCCTCGACGCGCTGGCCGCCGCCGAACGCATCGCGCTTCAGCAGGCTTCCGTCATAGGCTTCCTCTTCTGGGATCACGCCGTCGCCGCGTTGGACCATCGCTCGCCCGAGTCGCTTGATCCGCTGACGCGCCGCGGTTTCGTCGTCGCGCAAGCCTTGAGCGTGCTCGCCAATGCGCGCGAGTTCACCTTCCAGCACCACTTGCTGCATCAATTCACCTACGACTCGGTGCTGAAGCGCGAACGGCGCGAATATCACGCGCGCGCCGCTGCGTGGCTTGCGACTCTCGCGGCCGAACGCGGAACTGAGTATCTGGGACTGACGGGCGAGCACTTCGAACGTGCTGGCGTGACGACGGAAGCCGTCGACTATTACACCCGCGCCGCCGAAAGTGCCGCCGCGCGCGACGCTCGCGAAGCCGCCTTCGACTTTGTCGCCCGCGCGCTCGCGCTCGCGCCGACGGGCGATCACGCGACGCGTTGGCGGCTGTTCGCGACGCGCGAGCCCCTGCTCGCGCTGCAAGAAGACCGTGCCAAGCATTTCGCCGAACTCGATTCGCTCGAAGCCGAAGCCGAGGCCCTGAACGACGACGTGAAGCGCGCCGAGGCCATTGCGCGCCGCGGTGCCGCCCATGCGGACGGCGGCGAATATCAGAAAGCCGAAACACTGGCGCGTCGCGCGCTCCCGATCGCGGAAAGCGCGGGCGCGACGGCGATCGCAGCCCGTCTCTATGGTCAACTGGCGAGAGACGTTCGCCGCATGGGCCGCTTCGCCGAGGCGCGCCCGCTCGCGGAGAAGGGCCTGGCGCTCGCCCGCGGGCTAGGCGACCGGGCCGTCGAAGCGGCGGCGATGAAATCGCTTGGCTCGATCCTCAGCGAACAAGGCGACAGTCTGGCCGGTATGGAATTGACCCGCGGTGCGCTGGCCATCTTCCGCGAAACGGGGGACAGGGTGCGCGAAGCCGACACGTACAACGCGCTCGGCGACAATTACATTCGCATCGGCGACTACGCGACGGCACGCGAACTCTTCCGTGAAAGCCTGCGCCTCGCCCGCGAACTCGGCTGGAGCTTTACGGAATCGGTCGTGCTGTTGAACCTTGCGGCCGTCGCCCACTTGTCCGGCGATCACAAAAGTGCGGTCGCCGATGCGCGCGCCGCCGCCAAGATCGCCGCCGTCAACAACGCCCGCGATCTCGAAGCGGCGGCCCATCTGCCTCTGGGTCTCGCCGAGATGGCTCTCGGCCACCGCGATGCGGCGCGGGCCGCGCTGACGCGCTCGCGCGACCTCTTCATCCAGAACGACGGCCCGCACCTCGCGCTCGAGCCGACGGCGGCCTTGGCGCTGCTCAGCCTTTCCGAAGGCGACCACGCCGGCGCACTCGTAGCGGCGAATAAGATCGTCGACCACCTAGCTGAAGGCCGCGACCTCAACGGCACCGAGGAACCGTTCCGCATCCGCCTGAGCTGCTATCAAGTGCTGAACGAACTCGGCGACGCGCGTGCAAAGAGCGTGCTCGACGACGCCCACACGGTCTTGCAAGCCCAAGCCGCCCGCATCGTCGACGACGACCTCCGCCACCGCTTCCTGAACGATGTCGCCCACCACCACGCTATCGTTGCGGCGTGGGAGAATGGCTTGTCGTAAGGAATACGGGCTTAGGCGTTTGCGAACAGAGCAAGTTTCTCTATTGGCGCATCATCGCGTCATCGCGACCGTATACCCCCTCGAATCCTTGCGAACGACCGCCTTCGGCGAGAATGCGC
>JBKJZU010000495.1:0-6488 GCA_046715015.1 Micropepsaceae bacterium | reverse complement strand
CCGGAAGCGCCGCATCGTAACGGCCGCACCACCCGCCCGCTCGATCTCGGCGTTCACCGCGGCCAAAGACCCGGTCGTCGTGATCAGCACCGGATAGGCATCGGCAAAACTGACCGGCAGCCCATCGACCCAGACATTGCGCTGCAGCCGCTCCGCGGCCGCGTCCATGTAGGCAAGCCGCAAGCTTTCGCCGAGGACGCGCGAAAGCCATGCACCCGCTTCAGCGCCGGCAAGCGCCGCGTTGACCCGATGTTGCCACACGATGATCTCGACGCGCTCGGTCGCGGACGGCCGTTCGACAAGAATTTCGCCGGCACCCGGTGCCGACAAACTTAAGCCGGTGCGCGTCGGCACCGCCGAGATCGTGGCAAGTTTGGGGTGCGAGCGCTGCGTGATGAACCTGCTCGTCGCATCGACGACGACCCAGCGCCGGTCGCCCTCAAGCCCGCGCGCTTCAAGTTGCGCGCGATCGACGTCGACCGCGCGCGTACCTTTGATCGGATAGATGTGGAGCGAAGCAACGCGCATCAACTGCTCAAAACCCCAACCCCAAAACCCAGTCCCTAGTAACGATAGTGGTCGGACTTGTACGGACCTTCGCGATCGATGCCCAAATACTCCGCCTGCTTCGGCGAGAGCTTCGTGAGCTTCACGCCGAGCTTATCCAAGTGCAGGCGCGCGACCTTCTCGTCCAACTTCTTCGGCAGCGTATAGACCTTGCGCTCGTACTTCGCGTGGTTGGCCCAAAGCTCCACCTGCGCCAGCGTCTGGTTCGTGAACGACGACGACATCACGAACGAGGGATGCCCCGTCGCGTTGCCGAGGTTCACGAGCCGGCCTTCCGACAAAAGGATGATCCGCTTGCCGCCCGGAAACTCGATCTCGTCCACCTGCGGCTTCACATTGTGCCACTTGAAGTTCTTGAGAGCCGCGACCTGAATCTCGCTGTCGAAGTGGCCTATGTTGCAAACGATCGCGCGGTCCTTCATCGCCCGCATGTGGTCGACGGTGATGACGTCGACGTTGCCGGTCGCGGTGACGAAGATGTCGGCCTTTGGCGCCGCTTCGTCCATCGTCATCACTTCAAAGCCTTCCATCGACGCCTGCAGCGCGCAGATCGGATCGATTTCGGAAATGACGACGCGACACCCCGCGTTACGCAGCGACGCCGCCGAACCCTTGCCCACGTCGCCAAAGCCCGCGACCATCGCGACCTTGCCCGACATCATCACGTCCGTACCGCGCTTGATGCCGTCGACGAGGCTTTCGCGGCAGCCGTAGAGGTTGTCGAACTTCGACTTCGTGACGCTGTCGTTGACGTTGATCGCCGGGAACGGAAGCTCCTTGCGCTCGGCCATCTGATAGAGCCGGTGCACGCCAGTGGTCGTTTCTTCCGTGACGCCCTTGATCGCGGCCGAAATCTTCGAATACCAGCCGGGCTTCTTCTCGATCGTCTTCTTCATGACCGCGAAAAGCGCCTCTTCCTCCTCGTTCTGCGGTTTCGCCAGAAGGCCGATGTCCTTCTCGGCCTTCGGTCCCAGCACGCAGAGCAACGTCGCGTCGCCGCCGTCGTCCAAAATCATGTTCGGAACGCCGCCGTCCGCCCATTCGAAGATGCGGTGCACGTATTCCCAATACTCGATCAGCGTCTCGCCCTTCTTCGCGAAAACCGGCACCCCGGAAGCAGCGATCGCTGCAGCAGCGTGATCTTGCGTCGAGAAGATGTTGCACGAAGCCCAGCGCACGTCCGCGCCCAGATGCTTCAACGTCTCGATCAACACGACCGTCTGGATCGTCATGTGCAGGCAACCCGCGACCCGCGCGCCTTTCAGCGGCTTCGACGCGCCGTATTCCTCGCGTGTCGACATCAATCCGGGCATTTCGGTCTCGGCGATCGCGATTTCGCGCCGCCCCCAATCCGCAAGCTTGATGTCCGCGACGACGTAATCGTTTGCCATAAGGTGCTCCATGAAATCCGTGAAGGCCGCGCCCCAAGCGCGCCATTTAAAGGCTCTATACCACCCGCAAACCGGCTCGGCAAGCCACACATAAAGAGATGTTTATGTCTTTAAGTCCTGGAAGATTCGCAAAGCGGCGGGCGGGCGGCGCGTCGCTTTCTTTCCGAGACAAACGGCGGCCGCGGCAAGGATAGTGGCCCCCCTACTCCATTACGCAGACCGGCACGTCGCCCTCGCGCGGCTTTGGTGCGGTCGCGCAAACCGCGTCCCACCACGGCATCACGAACTCGCCCACGCGATCGTTGCGCATGGCAAGCGCCTGGATCTCGGGCTTGACCGGTGCCTGCAGATCGCTGGGCACCTTCGTCTGCTGCGCGCACGCCAGTTGGCGCAGGTCGCGCCGCACGCGCTTGCGTTTGCAGGCGGTGCCGACATCGGTCAAGAACTCCGCCGTCACGCTCGCCTGATAGCGCGCCAAAGCCTCACGCTGCTTCGCGTCCTCGGTGGCGTCCGTCGGAAAGCTCATATGCTGCTTCGGTTCGGGTAGATTCAAAATCTCGCGCACTTGGCCCAACATGACGCCATAGCGTCCGGCCATCAGCGTCATCTCCCACAGCTGCGCCGCGTCCGCTTGCGCGCGCACCTCGGCGTGCTCCGCCTCGTCGCCGTAAGACCAGAATTCCGACATGTCCGCGCAACCGCCGAGCACGGCGAGTGCGATACCGGCCAACGCTGTGTGCAACGAACCCCGACGACCGTCCATAGAGACACCCTGTTTCCGCGAGTTCGCCCGCATCAAATCACTTTTCGCGTGCAACAAAAAGGGGCGGCCCCTATTGAGACCGCCCCGCTTCAATCAACGTTTCGCAAGCCTCACGCCGCGCGCAGATTGACCGCCTTGGGACCACGAGCGTCGGCTTCGGTGTCGAAGCCCACGCGTTGGCCTTCATTGAGCGAGCGCCAGCCCGCCTTCTCGACCGCGGAGATATGGACGAAAACGTCCTTTCCGCCGCCTTCCGGTTGGATGAAGCCAAAGCCCTTTGTGGCGTTGAAGAATTTGACCGTTCCGGTCTTCTGCGACATGCGATTCAAGTCCTTATGCTATGCTGTCGGGTTCCACGCGTGCGACATGCCCGCGCGTCGTGAAAGGCCTTGCGATGAAATGGAGGGAACCGTCCTGCACATAGGTTTGTTGCCTACGTCAATCTTGCCCGCACCTTTGTGCAGCCGTCACAGGGCAAAAAATAAGATCAATTCCACACTGTGACAAGGGTCAGAAGGGCGCGGTTTTACGGGCCTGTGACCCGGTAACCTTTGGCCCGCAGCATGGCGACGATGCTGTCGCGGCCGACCAAATGTCCGACGCCGACCGTGACGAAATGGGTCTTGCCCGAAGCCAGCATCGCGCGCAGTTGCGGCACCCATTTCCGGTTCCGCCCGACAAGCAATCGCGCGCGCAACTGCGGCACCTCCGCAAATCCCTCGTCGAGAACTTTCGCAAGATTCGCCGCGTCGCCTGTCGCCCATGCGCTTGCCAACACAAACGGCATGTCCGGTTCTTCCATGACGCCGCGCACAGTCGCCGTCAGATAGGCGATCTCGCCGTGTCTGCTGAGTGCGGAGAAAATCGAAAGCTGCTCTTCCACGGTTTCGAGATAGGCACGCTCCACGCCGCGGTCTTTCGCCTCTTGTTCGATGACGTGATCGACGCCGTAGAACGACGAAAAGCCCGCTTTGATGTAACTGTAGAGTTCGAGATAGACCGCCGCGAGCCACGGTCTCAGCGGTTCCAACATCCTCGGCGGATACTGCACACTCCAAGCGGCTTCCTGGAGATCGGCGTGCACCTTTGCCGGCAAGACGTCGGCAAGCGTCTTCCCGAGCGGCAATCGGCCCGCCTTCTCGACAAACCGCATCATCGCGCTGCCGCCCTCGTCCAGCGGCGCTTCGAACACGAACACCTTCGACTCGGCGCGCGCCTTGTCCAACGCCGCGTAAGTCCACTTCGTGTTCGGCGGCAGCAGATGAAGCGAGCCGAAGAGGTAGAGTTTGTTGCCGTCACGCTCGACGACCCACAGCGTTGGGGTCGCGACATCGGGCACAGGCGGCGCCCCGGCGTAAGCCGCGGGCGCAACCGCCAGCAAAAACGCAACGACGACAACCCAAACGAACTTCATAAATCTTCACCGAACCGGGACGCAACCAACGCTGCCAACGCTTCCAGTGCGGCCTCCGCCTCGCGGCCCTCGGCCGAAACGGTAATCTCGCTCCCGATGCCGGCACCCAGCATCATGAGGCCCATGATCGACGTACCGGAGACCGCGCTACCGTCCTTCGCGACGGTGACTTGTGCATCGAACTTCGCAGCGCACTGCACGAACCTTGCCGAAGCGCGGGCATGCAAACCCTTGGTGTTGACGATCGTTAGGATACGCGAGAGCGAACGATCGCCTTCAGCCACTCGCCAATTCCTTCGACGCGACGCGAATATATTTGCGCCCCGCTTCCTGAGCCTTGTCGACGGCCTCGTTCAAAGTGGCTTTGCCGCGCACCGAGGCGAGCTTGATCAGCATCGGCAAATTCACGCCGGCGATCACTTCGACTTTGCCCGAACCCATCGCCGAAATCGCAAGGTTCGATGGCGTACCACCGAACATGTCGGTCAGCAAAATCACGCCGTCGCCGGAGTCGACCGCTTTGATCGCCTCCAAAATCTCTTCGCGGCGCGCTTCCATATCGTCTTGCGGTCCGATGCAGACGGTGCGGAGGGCTTGCTGCGGTCCCACGACATGCTCGGTCGCAGCTTTGAGTTCATCGGCCAGACGGCCGTGCGTAACCAGAAGGACGCCGATCATTGATTTAGATGCACTCCAACCGCCGCCCCTCGGGCGCAGGGGCGACCTACATAGTCTGCTTCGAGAGCCACCTCAACGCGCCGTGTCGGCCAGGAACGGGGATTGCCCGCTAGGCCGGGGGCTGCGACAGCGCGAACCGCAGTTTTGCTGGGGCGGATGCCTCGAAAGGGCTGAGTTCGATCAACGGAAGCCGCACCGCAACCCCTGGCAATGACCAACTGCGCCGCTCCGGCATTCGCTCCGGCAGGGCCGCGAACTCGACCGCAAGCACAAGCTTCGTTGCCAGTTTGATCGCCACCGGAACGATACCGACGCCGCGCGCTTCAATCAGCCCCGCAATCTTCGCAGGCGCCGTCGCCCAGAGTTCGTCGCCACGCTCCTCGATCGAAGTTTGATCGTCGGCGACAAGCAGTGCTCCGTCGGCAATCAATCGCAACGCAAGATCGCTCTTTCCCGCGCCAGAGGCTCCCAAGAGCAAAACCCCAAGGCCCGCGATGTCCACCGTCGTCGCATGCACCAACATCGGAAACTACGACACCCCAGTTGTTGTCATCCCGGACGCTAGCGGAGCCCGGTGCGTCAGCAGCGCGGCGCAGCTTGCGAGCCGGGACCCAGGAGAGCGGGCATCGCTTTTCAACGCGCGCGTTGAGGTGCTCCGCTCGTTCTCCTGGGTCCCGGCTCTCGCGTCGCTACACTCCGTTCGGCCGGGATGACAAGTTGGGTGGGACTTGGTTGATCGGAGCATGCGCTAGCCCGCAGGCGCGAGCGGCAGCTCGATCGTGAACCGCGCACCTATGATCTTGCCCGCCTCGTCGCGCAGGTTCGACGCAAAGATACGCCCTCCGTGCACCTCGACGATCTGGCGCGAGATTGACAAACCAAGTCCCGAGTTCCGTCCAAATCCGTGCGACGGCGGACGCTCGGTGTAAAAGCGGCGGAACACCGTTTCCAGGTTCTCCTCCGGGATTCCAGGCCCCTGATCTTCGATCGTGATGACGGCGCGCCCGTCGACGGGCTCCGCCGCGATCTTGATCACGCCATTCTTCGGACTGAACGACACGGCGTTCTCGATCACGTTGCGGAAGACTTGGGCAAGAGGTCCGTCCAGCCCGCGTACGACGAACGCATCGACCGGCAGGTCGAGCTTGAACTGTGGACGTTCGGGCTTGTCCGGATCGTCGAACATCTGCGTCATCGCGCCGATCAAGCCGCCGAGATCGACATCCGCCGCCCGCTCGCGCGAAAGCTCCGCGTCCAAGCGCGATGCATCTGCGATATCGGTAATCAACTTGTCGAGCCGCCGCACGTCGTCGCGGATCACGCTCATCAACTTGCGCCGCTTGTCGTCGTCAGTCGTGCGTTGCAGCGTCTCGACGGCGCTGCCGACGGACGTCAGCGGGTTCTTGATCTCGTGCGCGACGTCGGCCGCGAACTGCTCGATCGCGTCCATGCGCGCATAAAGCGCCGACGTCATCGCGCGCAGCGACACGGAAAGATCGCCGATCTCATCAAGCCTGCGGCTCATATTCGGGATGGCGTCGATGCGCCGCCCGCCGCGCCGCACCGTATCCGCCCCCTGCGCCAATCGCCGAAGCGGCTCGGTGATCCGCGTCAAAACGAACCACGACGCAAACGCTAACACCACCATCGCAATGGCGCCGCCCAGCAATAGCTG